>JALSQM010000071.1 GCA_026985385.1 Acidilobaceae archaeon
GGCGAAGTCTATGCCGCGGGGCAGCTCCCTCGGGGGGCCCACGGGCTTGGCGTTGTAGAGCCTCGCAGCCCTCCTAGCCCTCGAGGGGTCTATGTCGGATACGTATATCTCATCTACGAGGCCGGGATCCTCGTGGGCTATCCTCGAGAGAACCCTAACGTGCACCCTACCAATATACCCCGCCCCCACGACGGCCACGCGCATGCCATCCAAACCCGGGGCACCTAGGCGTAAGGCCCGGGGGACAGCATAATAACCCCGCCCCGGGAGGGGCGGCAGCGTTTCCCTACATAAATATCCCCCAAGGCCCCCTAGAGAGCCGGTGGTTGGGGGTTGGCGAACATTAAGATCACGATAGAGGCTGAGATGGGTGATGAGGTCCTCTCCAAGCTGTTCGAGGCTATAAAGCTGCCGTCGCCCGAGGAGGTGGCTGCAGCCGGTAAGCCCGCCGAGATCCCTAGAATCATAGAGGTAGAGGTCTCGAATGTCGGCGGCAAGCTCACGGCGAGACTCCTCCCCGCCAGCGAGGGCAAGGGGGGCCAGTGACCCCCAGCGCCGAGGGAGGCTCAGGGCGTGGGTTGAAATCGGCGGGCGCAGGTACCGCCTCGAGGTAGAGGGTAGCGTAGAGGGTGACTGGAGGGCCGGGCGCTATAGGGGCACCTTCAAGCTGGAGCCGGGCAGGCTTGAGCTGAGGCTGGCGGCATCCACGATGGCGAGGCTCCTCCTCAGGGGCGGGAGGGGTAGGAGGCTCCTGGATCACGTGGCTGAGTTGCTCGGAGTCAGGATAGTCGTGAGGGGGCCCTTGGGGGTTAAGCTAGCCGAGGCCGGGGGCGGGGAGGGTTGAGGATCTCACTCGCGCCTGTAGGGCCTGCCTAGGGCCCTAGGCATCCTGGCCCTCCAAGCCGTCGCTGAGACGGCTATCAGGGTTAGGATGTAGGGTATTGTCTTGTAGGGGTAGGCGGCGGCGCTCGCCCCCTTGACTGTGGTGTAGTAGGTGGCCAGGGCGTCGCCGACGCCGAAGACGAGGGATCCCAGCAGTGCCCCGAGGACGTCCCAGCCGCTGAAGGCTACGGCGGCGAGTGCTATGAAGCCCCTGCCAGCGCTCATGAGCTTGACGAAGCTGCCGAGGTAGTCAACGCTCATATAGGCCCCCGCAAGGCCTGCCAGCGAGCCGCCTAGCACCACCGCCGCGAGCCTAGTCCTCTCAACGCTTATCCCGAGTGCATCCGCTGACGCCGGGTCGTCGCCCACGGCCTTGACCCTCAACCCTATCCTGGTCCTCTCGAGAATCCACCATAGGAGTATGGATAACGCTATAGTGAGGGGTACCATGAAGCTCTCCCTAACGCCGAGCACGGTGAAGGCGGGGGGCCTCGATGGTACCGGGGGGCTCTGGCCGTAGTTGCCCCACGCAGCCCTTATGCCTAGCGTGGTGGCGCCGGCCGCAGCTATGTTGAGGCCGACCCCCGCTATTATCTGGTCTCCCCGGGCGTAGACGGAGATCGCCGCGTGTAGGAGCCCCAGGAGAGCCCCCACCGCTAGGCCTGCCAGGTAGCCGGCCGCCCAGCTATGCAGGGCTATGTCGGCGTATGTGGCCGACCACGCCGAGGCCAGTAGTATGCCCTCGAGCCCTATGTTCACAACCCCGCTCCTCTCGGCGAAGACCTCTCCAACCGCCGTGAGGGCTATGGTTACCATGGAGCTGAGGCCCATGAGTACCACTATGAACGCCTCATGGGGATCCACGGCCGGTCACCCCCTCCTCAGCCTGCCAACGAGCCTGAGCGCCTCAGGCACCGCTAGGAGCAGCACTATGACCCCCACGATGAAGTCGCCCGCCTCCTTTGGGACCCCGTAGGCGGGCTCCACGAGGCTGCTGCCCGTTAGTAGCACGGCGAAGAGGAGGGCGGCCGGGATTATTGCAAGCATGTCGTTCCTGCCCATGAGGGCCACCCCTATGCCGTTGTAGCCGAAGCCCCTCACAGCGCCGCCGATGACGTCTATGCTATGAGAGTAGCCCAGTATGTGGAGGGCCCCCGCCAGGCCGGATAGCAGGCCTGCGGCAGCCATGGAGGCGATCCTATAGGCTTCAACCCTCACCCCCCGCGTCCTAGCCGTCCACTCGTTGGCGCCCGCGAACCTGAGGGTGAGGCCCCACCTGGTCATCCTGACGAAGACCCAGAGGACGGCGAGGACCGCTGCGGATATTAGCAGGGTCGAGGGTATGGCGGTGTGGCCCACGTGCACCCAGGGCAGCCTCGAGCTAGCTGGGACCTCGAGGGTCCTCTCCGGGTGGTAGGGATCCTCTAGGCGCGTCGCCACGAGGTAGAGTAGGAGCCAGTAGACCACCCAGTTCAACATTATAGTGCTGAGGACCTCGTTAACCGAGAGCCTGGTTCTAAGCCACCCGGCAAGGGCCAGGAGCAGGGCGCCCGAGGCCATCCCGAGGAGTAGGGGGGCCGCTATGCCCCCCCACTGGATGGCCGCCCAGAGGGCTGTGAGGGCCCCCAGCTGGAAGGCACCCTCGGCGCCTATGTTGAAGAGGCCCGCGTAGAGTGGGAGGGCGAAGGCCGCGCCCGTCAGGGCAAGCATGGCAGCGTACTCAGCCACCACGTCGGGGAGAACCCTCCAGGATCCCATCATTACCCCTATGACCTGGAGGGGTGGGGCGTGGAACGAGTAGGCCACCAGGGCGCCCACGGCGAGTCCTATCGCTAGAGTCGCCGCGACCAGGGCTGCCTCCGAGGCTATCCTGCTCTTTAGGCTCACGAGGCACCACCCATGAGGACGCCGAGCCTCTCGGGGCTGGCCTCACCCGGTTTCAGGATCCCCGTTATTCTCCCCGAGCTGATCACCGCTATCCTATCCGACAGCTCCATGATCTCGTCGAGGTCGCTGCTAACGAGGAGCACCCCG
>JALSQM010000072.1 GCA_026985385.1 Acidilobaceae archaeon
CAGGTTCGCCCCCGAGGCCGAGGGCCATGGAACCGACGCCGCCGTGAGGGCCTACCACAGGAGGGCCGCCAACATACCCTTCAAGACCCCGGTGATCAAGGCCCTGGCCTCGGCGCTCCTAGTGGGCAGCGGCGGCAGCGGGGGTGTCGAGGGCCCGAGCGTTCAGATGGGGGCAGGCGTAGGCTCGAGTATAGCTAGGTGGCTCCACCTAGACTTCGAGGATAGGAGGGTAGCCCTCGTAGCCGGCATGGCCGCCGCTCTCTCGATGCTATTCCAGGCCCCCCTCGGCACGGCGTTCTTCGCCGTCGAAGTCCTCTACAGGAGGGATATGGAGGCCCGCATGCTCATACCCGCCTTCATCTCGAGTATAACGGCTTACACCATATCGGCCCCCCTCTTCCACTACAAGGTCTTCCTCCCCACCTTCAGCGTCGAGCCGAGCGCCCTCTTCAACCCCTACGCCGTCCTGAGCTACGTGCTACTAGGAGTCTACGTGGCACCGTTCAGCTACGCGTACGCCAGGACATTCAGGGGATTCGAGCACTTCTTCAAGGGCCTAGAGAAGCGGGGCCTCCCTAGGGAGCTGAGGCCCGTCCTCGGCGCCCTCGGCACCGCAGCTATAGTCCTTGTGGCCCCCTTCGTCGCCGGTAGTGGGAGGGGGGTTCTAGCGGAGGCGCTTAAGGGGGAGCACATACCCTCGCTCCCCGCCTACGAGGCCGGGCTACTGGCCGCGCTCCTCCTAGCGATAGGAGCACTACTCAAGATACTCGCTACTAGCTTCTCCGTCGGCAGCGGCGGCAGCGGGGGAGTCTTCTCCCCCGGCCTCCTCGCGGGATCCCTAGCCGGCCTCTCCTTCTACCACCTCTTCTCGGCCCTGGAGCCCCGGCTCACACCGCTCCCGGCGAGCCTCTACGCCTACCTGGGCATGGCGGCCCTCTTCGGGGGGGCCGCTAAGGTGCCCCTTGCAACGAGCATAATGGCCGCTGAGATGAGTAGGAACTACCTCCTAATCGTGCCGAGCCTCCTAGCCGCCGTGATATCCAGGGAGCTGACGGGTGACACCTCGATCTACGCGAGCCAGCTGGATCACAGGCCCCCGAGGGTGGTCGTCGACGCCGAGGGCCTACTCTCCCAGCTGAGGGAGGCCGGCGCCGAGGCCGAGGCTAAGATACCCCTGAGCGCGCTGGTCGACAGGAGCTATGTGGCCGTCGAGACGAATGCCCCCATAGAGAGGGTCATAGAGGTCATGGAGAGGAACAGGCAGAGGATAGTCCCTATAGTCTCGCCCGACGGCAGGATCCGGGGCGTCGTGACTCCCGACGATATAGAGTACGCCGTCGAGAGGAGCGGGGCAAACCGCCTCCTGCCAGCCTGGGGCCTGCCGCTTCACGTGGCCCCCATCCTCAGGGCTGATGATACCATCGAGAAGGCGCTGGAGGAAATGGTTAGCAGGGGCACGGACTATGTGATAGTTGTTGACGGTGACAGCCACTATATAGGGGTGGTGACGGTTGAGGAGATCCTCGCGGCCATAGCCCACCTACTAGTGGAGGAGAACCACGCTGGCAGGCCCCGCAAGGCAAGCAAGCCCACCCCTAGGGCCTTATAAGAGGGGCCCCCAACCAGTGGGGGTTTGGAGGTGCGCTCTACTCCTTGGAGGAGCTCTGGGGCTACACGGGTCTAGCGGCTGAGAAGCTCAGGGAGGCCGGCGCTAGGCCCGGCGACTTGATAGCCGTCGAGAGGCCCGGGGCCCCGAGGGTAACAGGCATCCTTATGCCGCGCTACGAGCTGGAGAGCAGGCCCATCCTAGTCGTGAAGCTCCCAAACGGCTACAATATAGGCTTCAGAGTCACTGAAGACACGAGGATAGAGGTAGTCGAGAGGCGCGAGCGCGCTGGTAAGCCGGGGGTTCCAGCCCCCCTAGCGGAGCCCCCGGCCCGGCTGCCCCGCGAGCGCGTTGTCATAGTGGGCACCGGGGGCACCATAGCGAGTAGGATAGACTACGAGACGGGGGCAGTCAACCCCTACATGGACGCCGAGGAGATAATGCAGGCCGTACCCGAGGTTCTCAGGTACGCTAGGATAGACGCGGTCGAGCTCTTCAGGCTCTTCAGCGAGGACATGACCCCCAGCCACTGGGAGAGGATAGCCGGGGAGGTGGCTAGGCTCATAGAGAAGGGCTACGACGGCGTAGTCGTGGCCCACGGCACTGACACGATGCACTACACAGCAGCCGCCCTATCATTCGCCTTCCACTCGGGCCTCCCGGTGCCCGTAGTCCTCACTGGGGCTCAGAGGAGCAGTGACAGACCCTCCAGTGATGCGGCCTTCAACTTAGCGGCAAGCGTCCTAGTGGCCGCGCGCGCCCCCTTCGCCGAGGTGGTAATAGTGATGCACGGGGAGACTGGTGACACCTACGCCCTAGCCCATAGGGGGACGAGGGCTAGGAAGATGCACACAAGTAGGAGGGACGCCTTCCAATCGATAAACTCCGTGCCCCTCGCCATGGTGTGGCCTGATAGGGGTGAGATAGTTGTCCTCGACAAGAAGTATAGGAGGCGCGGGGAGCACGATCTCGTATTGGAGAACGGGTTCGACGACAGGGTCGCCCTCATAAAGTACTACCCCGGCATGGGGGAGGAGCTCATAGAGTTCCTCGTTGATAGGGGCTACCACGGAGTAGTCATAGAGGGGACGGGGTTCGGCCACGTAGCCAACAGGTTGATCCCCACGATTCAGAGAGCAGTCGAGGAGGGTGTCGCCGTCGTTATAACGAGTCAGACACTCTTCGGCAGGGTGAACCTCAACGTTTACAGTACCGGGAGGAGGATGCTCAGGGCCGGCGTGATACCGGGCGAGGACATGACGCCCGAGACAGCCTACGTTAAGCTCTCATGGGTGCTCCACAGG
>JALSQM010000073.1 GCA_026985385.1 Acidilobaceae archaeon
AGCCAGCGTACCCCCTCAAGGCGTGGTAGACCCCGAGGGCCAGGCCGAGCCAGCCCGCCCAGCCGAGCCCCTCGGGGGGCCTCGAGGGCAGCGACGCCATGGGGCTGCCTCGGGCCACGGCCTCCAGGTAGATGCTCGCCGCCTCCCCGGAGGCCCTCCTATACATTAGGAAGCCCGCGACGACGGCCAGGCCAGCCGCGGCGTAGAGCCCCAAGCTGCCCGTGTACGCCGTCGAGCCCCCCAGGAACGCCGCAGCGGCTAGGAAGCCCGCTGAGCCCCCCGCGAGCAGCGATGCCGCGGAGAGGGCTGCGAGGCGGCGCCTGAGGATCCCCAGAGTGTAGCCTCTGAGGCGTAGGAGAGCCACGCTCCTAGCCAGGGATGAGGAGCCACTGGCGGCTAGCGGGGGGGCAGCGGCTATGACTACCGAGGCGAGTACGGCGAGCCCCACTATCGAGCCTGCAGTCGCCATGCTACCAATGCCCTCGAGGCCCCCAGCCCTCTGGTAGGCCGAGCCGAAGAGGAAGGCCCTATACCCGGGGGGAGCGGCCTCAGCGTAGACCCTCTCAAGGAACGCGGGCAGGGCCTGGGGCGTCGTGCCAGCGTAGCACCCATCCGGCAGGTCCGCTATGACCAGCGAGTAGGCCACTGCAGGTGCAACTGAGAGGTTCAGGGCCATGCCGGTTCTGTTGGCGTAGAGCCAGACCGAGTAGAGGGCGCGCTCGAGGCTGCCTGGCGCCACGACGAGGGCCACGTAGCCCCCCCGAGGGGGTCTTAGGACGCGATCGTCCATCTCGACTATCCACTCGTACCCCCCAGGCCCGGGGACCTCTATCCTGTAGATCTCCCCCTCCGAGCCAGCGGCCCCTAGAGGGGCCCCGCCGCTCGTGGAGGCGGGGATGGCGCCCCAGAAGCACTTGATGCCCCCGCACTGCATCGAGAGCTTGGAGAGCACGGGGTCGTGGAGCCCGCTGAGGCCCCCCGCGACCCTGAGCCCGGCCTCGGAGAGGATCCCGCTATAGTTCCCCGGCGCCTTCGACTCCAGGAAGACCCAGCCCTCGGGGGCTCTGGGGTCCACGAGGACGTAGAACACAGGGCCGGGGAGCGTCTCCCCATTGGACTCCATCATGGGCACGATGTAGGCTAGGGCGTACGGCGCGGTGTAGACCCGGCACCCCCCCGCGGCGGGGCCCGCGGACTCCGCGGCCCTCAGGGCGTCTAGGAGCGCTGCCCCCAGCGCCCCGCGGGTCATGGAGGCCCTACTGGATGTAATGTTGATGATATGCGCGTTGCTGTAGAAGCCCTCCACCACACCCCTCATGGCGGCCACCGCTATCTCCGTGGAGCTCCTAGCCGGCAGTCCGAGGGCACCCACCACACCCGCCGCGGCCAGGAAGACCACCAGAACAGCCGCCACGGTGTAGCCACTCCTAACCAGGGGCCTCGAGTCCGGCCTCCTATAGAGTACGGCCATCAGCGCCACGCCAGCCGCCAGGGCTGCTAGGCACACTGCCGTGACGGCCACATCCACGGGGAAGCCCCGGGTAGCCTCCCCGGTTCTCCTATAAGAGCGCTCTAGTGGCGTCTGGGGAAGACATAACAGGCGCCTCCAGGGCCTCGGGGTGGCCGTGGGGGATCCCGTGGTGGCGGGGCTAAAGGGGTCCTACGTTGTCGTGACGGGGGGCTCCCGGGGGATTGGCAGGGCCGTCGCCCTGGCCTTCGCTAGGGAGGGGGCCGCCGGGGTGGCGGTCATCTACAGGCAGGGCAGGCTCGCGGCCGAGGAGACCGTCTCGAGGCTCCGCTCGCTGGGTGCTGGGGAGAGCTTCCCGATACAAGCGGACGTCTCCAGGTGGGAGGACGTGGCCAAGGCGTCGAGGGTCGTGGGGGAGAGGTACCCGCACGTCAACGTGCTAGTCAACAACGCCGGCGTCATGCAGGTGGGTGGCGTGGAGGAGACCACCCCAGAGGAGTGGAGGAGGACCCTCGAGGTCAACCTGACGGGGGCCTTCCTGGCGACTAAGGCCTTCCTACCACTCCTCAAGAGGGCCCCCTGGGCGGCGATAGTGAATGTCGCAAGCATAGCGGGTCAGACGGGCAACGTCGTAGCGGGGATAGCGTACTCCGCGAGCAAGGCGGGCCTCATAGGCTTCACTAAGAGGCTCGCCGTGGAGCTGGCTCCCAGCGGGATCAGGGTCAACGCCGTGGCGCCCAGCTTCGTTGAGACTGACATGACGGCCCGCTGGCTCAGCGACCCCGCGGGGAGGGAGAGGGTCAGGCGCCTCCACCCCCTCGGCATAATACTCAAGCCAGAGGACGTAGCAGAGGCAGTGGTGTTCCTAGCCGATCCCGCGAGGTCACGGGGCATAACGGGGCACGTGCTCTCAATAAACGCTGGCCGCTACACCTAGCCCCGGCCTAGGATCCTCCTCAGCCCCGCAGCAGCTAGGCCCCGGGCCCAGGGGCTCAGGGCCAGTAGGGCCCCGAGGTATGCCAGCGCACCCGCGAGCAGCTGCAGTGCTAGAGCCCCCGCGAGGCCCCAGAAGCCCCCGTGTAGCTGGGGGCCCCCGAGGACCGTGAGGGTCAGGGCCTCCGCGGCCGAGGCCCCAGCAATCTCTAGGGCCTCCCTCAGGGGGAACCTGGAGCCCGTCATAGAGTGCGCTAGGCGGCCCACGTAGATGGACCAGGAGGCCGACGCCGCGAGTAGGGCTAGAGAGGCTGCGAGGGCTAGCGTGGCGGGGCTACCCCCGGCGAGGGGGGCGGTGGCCGCTAGTAGAGCGTAGGCGCCGGCGAAGCATGCCAGCATCGCTATACCCGGCCTAGACCAGGGCCTGCGGAGG
>JALSQM010000074.1 GCA_026985385.1 Acidilobaceae archaeon
TGGCAGGGTTAGGAGGCTCGCGGGGGGTCTGGCGCGGCTGGGGGTTGGTAGGGGAGACTTCATAGGTGTGATAGACTTTAACACTGTGAGGTTCATGGAGCTCGCATACGCTGCAGCCCTCCTGAACGCTGTCATAGTCCCAGTCAACTATAGGCTCCCACCATCGCTGGTGGCCGAGATACTCGGGGAGGCAAGGCCCAGGCTAGTCCTATACTCGGAGCCCTTCAAGGGCCTCGCAGAGCTGGCGGGCCAAGCCAGGCTCGTGGGCCTCGAGTCCTACGAGGATCTCCTCTCGGGGGAGCCCTACGAGGGCGAGGCGGACCCGGACGCCGACTACGTCCTCCTATACACGAGCGGCACCACAGGCAAGCCCAAGGGGGTCCTCTACCCCCAGTGGAAGATGGTCCTCGGCGGCCTCTCTATAGCGTGGCAGCTGACTGCCTACGAGACCCCGGCGAGGCTCTCCCCCGGGGATGTGATGCTCTCACTAATACCCATGTTCCACATACTGTCCTGGGGCAGCATATTCATAGCCCCCTACATCGGTGCAAAGCTGGTGTTCATAGAGAAGTTCGACCCCGCCCTCTTCACCCGCGCGGTGAGGGAGGAGGGGGTCACCTGGTTCAACGCGGTTCCCACGATGCTCTACATGCTACTCGAGGCGGGCGCCCCCCTCAAGGGTCTCAAGGCCCTTGTGGGCGGCTCACCCGTGCCCGAGAAGCTCTGGAGGCGCCTGAGGGAGGAGGGCCTGAGAGTCTCTATGATATACGGTGCAACCGACATGCTGGCAGCCTCGATATCCATAATAACGGATAGCACGGGCGAGGACGAGCTGCGGACGACCACTCACCCGGTCCCATTCGCGGAGCTGAGGGTGGTGAGGCCCGACGGCTCCCCCGCAGGGCCCGGGGAGCTGGGCGAGATACTATACCGCTCACCCTGGATGCCCAGCGGCTACTACAAGAGGCCCGAGAAGACCAAGGAGGCCTTCGCCGGGGGCTGGTTCAGGACCGGCGACATAGGGGTGCTCGCACCCGACGGGGGTGTGAGGGTCCTCGACAGGGTGAAGGACGCCGTTAAGAGTGGTGGGGAGTGGATACCCACGAGCATCCTGGAGTCAATCATAGCGGAGGTGGAGGGCGTAAGGATGGCCGCCGTGGTGCCGGTGGAGCACGAGAAGTGGGGTGAGAGGCCCGTGGCAGTCTACACGGGCACCGCCGACCCCGACGAGGTCAAGAGGCACCTGGAGGAGGCCGTGAGGGAGGGGAGGATAGCTAAGTGGTGGATACCAGACAGGATCCTAAGGGTAGACGAGCTACCCCTCACCAGCACGGGGAAGATAAACAAGCTGAGCATAAGGGAGATGGTGAAGAGGATCCTCCGAGGCGGGGGCTAGCTGCGGCCGAGCATCCTCTTAAGCTCCTTGATCCTCTCCTCGACCCCCCTAAGCTCCTCCTCCAACTCCCTCTTATACTCCTCGAGCATCCTCAGCTCCTCCTCAGGGCTCATAGGGGGAGGCGGTGGCGGCGGTGGATACCACCAAGCCCAGGGCGGCGGGTAGGGGTAAGGCGGGTATGGGGGGTATGGCGCCGGCTGCGCGGGGTACTGGGCCTGCTGGCCCTCCTGCCCGCCCTCCTCAGCCGAGGGCTGGCGGGCCCACCAGGGCCCCCAGCCCCTGCGCCTCCACCACCATGGCCAGCTCAATGCTCACCACCACGCTGGAGGGGCGGCCCACCACCAGGCGGGGGGCCTCCACGGCCATGGGTAGCGGTAGGTGTAGCGTAGCAGCCACCCTGCTCCGGGGCCGTAGAGTAGGCGGCAGTAGCCCCTACCAAGGTACCAGCCGGGCCTCATCCATGGCGGTAGGAAGCTCCAGGGGCCGTTGCCGGGCCATGGGCCTCTCCAGCCCCACCTCCAGCCCCAGCCAAACCAGGGGGGCATCGCTCCCACCGAAATGTGCTATAGCACATAAACCCTAATAAGGCTTCACCCTGACCGGGAGGGCCTCTACCACGGCCCCTCGGGGCCCTGAGCCTCCCGAGGGCCATACACGACTATAGGCCTCCCCGAGACTATGGCCTCGACCAGCTTCCTCCTAGCATCCCTGAGGATCCTCCAGAGGGTCCCCCGCGAGACGCCCATGCGCTTAGCGGCCTCCTCCTGGGTGAGGCCCTCCAGGTAGACGAGCCTCAGGGCCTCAACCTCGTCTGGGGCCAGTACGACGGGCTCCCCCCGGGGAGGCCCCTCCTCAAGCCTCCTAGGCTCGAACACCAAGCCCCAAGAGTGTACGGGGCCCAGTATGAACCTCGGCTTAGGAGGCCTCCCCGGCCCCCCACGCCTCCACCTCCACATCCACCCCAAGAGGGATCCTCCCAGCGATTCACGCGGTCGGGGGGAGGAAAAGTCCTCATCTAGGGCGCGCCCGTCGGGGCGACCGAAAGATCCTCATCCCACCCCTCCCGGGCGTCCCCGGGCCCTTAAGGCCTCCCGGGGATCCCCGTGGCCCCCGGTGGGCTCCCGGGCCTTGGGGACCTGTAGGCTCTGCGGTAGGAGGAGTAGGATAGTCTCGGGGTGGCTGGGTGTCTGCGGCGAGTGCCTCCGCCGCAGGCCCGGGGAGGCGCTTGAGATCGTCAGGGGGGCTAGGAGGGCTTGGAGGCTGAGGGCGGGCCTCCCAGCGGAGCCGCCTAAGGGGCCGGGGGTTCCCTGTAGGGTGTGCGTTAACGAGTGCGTTATACCCGAGGGGTCCCGGGGCTATTGTGGTGTCTGGGCTAACAGGGGCGGCAGGCTCGAGCCACTAGCGGGCCATGGGAGGCTCGTAGGCTTCACC
>JALSQM010000075.1 GCA_026985385.1 Acidilobaceae archaeon
CGGGCTTCTGGGGAGTGTTAGAAGGCTCCTCGGCGGGGTCAGCGTCTACGCTATCGGCCCTAGGACTGCCGAGGCTGTCAGGGAGAGCCTGGGGGTGGAGGTCGCGGGGGTGCCCGGGGAGTATAGGGGCCTAGCCCTGGCCGGCCTCATAGCCTCCCGGGGGTCTAGGAGGGTGGCTGGCATTCG
Organism: Acidilobaceae archaeon; assembly: GCA_026985385.1. Taxonomy (GTDB): domain Archaea; phylum Thermoproteota; class Thermoprotei_A; order Sulfolobales; family Acidilobaceae; genus Calypsonella. Next base: position 187 of record JALSQM010000075.1, read on the forward strand.
GTCGCCCCAGGCCCTCCCGGATCTCCCCGAGGCCCTGGCGGAGCGTGGCGTCGCCTTCGTTGACGTCTACATCTACAGTACCTCGATAGACTTGGAGGCCCTCAGAGCCGCCCGGGGCCTAGGCTTCGACTACCTCGCGGCGACGAGCCCGAGGATTGGGGAGGCCATGGTTGAGGCCGGGCTCCAGGGCACCTACATAGCTATAGGCCCCACGACGGCGAGGGCCCTGCGCCTCCACGGAGTCGAGCCCGCCTGCACTGCTGAGCCCCACACCCTCCGGGGCGTTGCCAGGTGCCTCGAAGCCCTGGAGTCGGGGGCTTCGGGGCCTCGTTAAAGTAAAGGGGTTCCTGCCGGTCTATCTCCTAATGGTGTCGAGTAGCACTAGGGTTCCGGCTAGGCTCAGGGCTTGGATTGCTATTAGGGGCGCGGATATGGAGGCCCCGTAGCCCTCTGCCTGCCAGTGGGCGTATATGGCTAGGGCCGCTATGCTCTCAGCCGTCAGGACGGTCGCCACGGCCGCGAGCCTGGCCCCTAGCGGGGTCCTGGCTATCCTGGCTACGAGGTAGAACATGTAGGCCGCCAGTAGCGCTTGGAGGGCGGCTATGGCCTCTAGTATGGTCCAGAATGACGGCCAGTTCACTGCTCACACCTCCCCGCCGAGCCTCCTCTTAATGGACTCCTCTATCACGCTCCACCTACTCGCCGCTAGCTCGGTGAGGACGTAGGGGGCCCCGTAGCCGTTGGCGAGCCTCCTAACGATTCCATGCCTCTCCAGCACCTCGAGGTGATGTGTTATGGTCCTGTAGTTCAACCCCAACACCCTGGAGAGCCTGTGCGGGTTTGAGGGGTTGCGCCTCAGCTCCAGCAGTATCAAAGCCCTGACCCTCCCACCCTTGGTCCCCTCTATCAGCCACCTGACGAGCACCCTGAACTCGTCACTGCCCAAGAGGTGACTCACACTACAGAGAGCCAGCGGCTCCCCCTAAAAAGGTGGGGTGCTATGGGGCGTGGGGCTTGCGGCGCTAGTAGTTATAGCCGCCTCCCTGGCCTCCGAGGATCCCCGTTATGCTGGCTACGAACCAGACCCCCTTGACCCCCTGGCCGAGGGTGTCGCCCGGCTTCTTGTCCTTGTAGAAGTAGTAGAGTGGGTGCCCCTTGTAGGCCAGCTGTATGCTGCCGTCGGCCCTCTTTATGAAGCTGAAGTCGCTTATGTTGAGGACTGATGGCACCACCAGCCTGCCCTGCTCTCCCTTGAAGATGGGCCATCTCTGGGCGCAGACTCCGTAGCAGCTGCTGTTATAGGGCTCGTCCTTGGCGAAGAAGTAGAGTGTCATGCCTTTAGCGTCCGTTAGGTAGGTGCCCAGCCCGGGTTTGGTTGCTATGAGCACGGTGTAGTCGGGCTTCGCCACCAGCCAGTAGCCCGCCGGCGGGTGTAGGCCGTCTCCCTTGATGTCGCCCGGCTTCTCGTCCTTGTGGAAGTAGTAGAGTGGGTGGCCCTTGTATGTTACCTGCTTGGTGCCGTCAGGCCTGGTTATGACCCCGAAGTCCCTCGGGTCCAGGCCCGGGGCCGGTTTTATTTGCTCCACGTAGAATGGCGGCCAGTTCTTCGCGCACTGCCCGGTACAGTGGCTCTTGCCGTCGTAGTCCGCGCTGAAAATGTAGAGGGTCATCCCCCTACCATCCGTTAGGTAGAAGCCGTACTTCTCGCTATAGGCTATCCTCACGTTGTAGGCCTCAGCGGGCTTAGCGGTAGTCATGGGGGTCGTAGTGGTTGTCGTAGTCACTATGGGGGCCTGCTGATAGGCCCTGCCGGCGTGGCTGCCGACGAGGTAGCCGGCGGCGAGGCCCACCACTAGCCCCACGATCAGGAAGACTCCCAGCCTCGCGGCACTCGAGTCTGCCACGGGCTTCACCGGGGGTTTAGGGGGGAGGCATAGTTTTTATCTTAAATTGAGATTTATACATGATTTGCATACAAGTTGCATACCACCCCGATTCTCTAGGTATAGTTAGGGAGGGGGTTTCCAGGAGGTTAACGGGCCCGGCTATTGGGGTGTAAATTAAAGACTCCAGCGGCCGCCTCGGCTTCGCTTCCAGCGATTAATTGCAGCGCGTCGAAGCCGCCTTGAGGGGGCGGTGCTACATGCCGACCCCCCTTATATGCTTTTCCCTGCCACCAAGACCCACGGGGTGACGGCGGGTGAGGCTGGTAACAGTGAAGATGCCGGAGATATACGTTGAGGGGATAGAGGAGCTAGTCAGGGCGGGCCGCTACAGCAGCAGGAGCGAGGTCATAAGGATTGCCGTGAGGGAGCTACTCAAGCGAGAGCTATGGAGCGCAGGCCTCCCCGCGGAGTCAAGCTGGCTGCCAGCCCCACACCTAGCCGGGGAGAGGAACCTAGGCGTCGAAGCCTAGCCCGTTACCGCTGCCCACGACCCCTCCTCATCCCCGTAAGGCATGTTAAGAAAATAGGAGAGAGTATGACACCCATCGAAGTTTCTGCCCCCAATAATGATCCCGGGTGAGCACCCTAAAGCAAGGGGGATGCCCTGCGGTAACTCCCCGGCTGGGGGCGGGGCTCCAATAAAAAGGGGAGAAGTGCGAGTCAGGTGTTGCTGCTGCTCTTCTGCTTCCTGCGCTTCCCAAGTTTGAGTATCCACGAGTACTCCTCTGGGGAGAGTCCTTGTGGGAATCCTTTATCTTCAAACCTTCCTCCACGCCCTCTCCCGCCTTGAGTGGCTCTCTCCCCGGTCTCTATGCCTTCACCGCTCCTGTCTGCGACTCCCTCTTCATGCTTTGGTGAGGCCTCTTCGCTTGGTTGGGTTTTTCGAGTTTGAGTTATTGCTTCCTCCCTACTCTTCTCCCTGGCTATTGATTTTACTTCTATTATTTTCTCCTTTACTTTTCCTGTCTGCCCTGTTTGTTGCGTGCCAGTTTTCCTAATTATTTTAATTATATATATTAACAAAAATAATATGGTTGATAGTAGTGCTAGTATGAGTAGCTGGTTCACATCGGGAACCATATAGCGCTACCCCCACGGCCTAAACTGGAACTTCACCTTGAGTATGTCGGCATTGTCGAGCACCGCGTAGAGCCAGATGCCCCGCTCCCTCGGCAGGGTGAGTATGTCCAGTGGCCCGCTGTAGCCTATGTCTAGGAAGCTCTTCTCCAGCACCGTGTACATGCTTATGCCCTGGCTCTCCCAGAGGACCCTATCCTCCTCTCCCAGCACTACTACGAGGTTCCGTACTACTACGGGATCAAGCGGTGCGAGGGTGGCTATGGCGAGCTCGTCTGCGATTGCCTTGAAGTCAACCTTCTTCAGCTGATCTCCAGGCAGGTAGCCAGGCACTATGTAGCCTCCTTCGCTGACACGCTTCAGGTTATAGTAGTCCCAGGGCCCGCTGGACGCCCTCAACTCTCTCTCCTCCCCCTCTATCAGCATGCCCCAAGCAGGCACTATTGTGAGGGGTGCAACGGCGTGTGCTATGAGGTCGTTAAACTCGTGTGGGTCGAGCCTCGCCATCCGGGCCATGGCGTCGTAGAACCCCGCAACGCCCTCCTCCAGGTTCTCGGTGCTGACGAGCACCTTCCAGGCCCTCTTCAAGTCCTCCTTGGAGGCCAGGCCTAGCCATACGCTCTTGACGGCGGATGCCACGGTGTTGTCGACTAGTATTACCGCGTCGAGCATGCCCTCCTCGAGTAGTTCACCTAGCTTGGCTAGGCTCCACTCGGTGCTCTTGCGGTAGTCTAGGAGGCTTGGTATCCGCGATACGTCAGCGTTTATCGCCGTCATGAGCTTATAGTAGTCGCCCCTGAGCAGTGTTGGCGCGAGCTTCTCCGCTACGAAAGCGTTGATCGCCATGCCACTGCCGTGCATGCTGTTGGTGAACTGAACCGACTGTATGTAGCTGACGTCGAGGTACTCCACGGTCTCGCGGATAGAGCCTACTAGAGCCTTCACAGCTTCACCGTCGCCCTCCAGCCTCTTATAGAGTGCCTCAGGGTCCTGGCCCGCAGTAGGACCAGGAACCCTCACCCACTTCACCGGTATCCTCAGGTTGCCGAATATACTGCTGGCCTTCACGACCCTCCGCTCCGTGGCTGGGTCGGTGTCAGCGAAGATCACGCTGTTGAGCTTCTTTGCTTCGCGCAGCCTGCGCTGAGCGGCCCAGCCCCACACCAGGCTTCCAAGCGTCTCCTCCTCTCTCCTCACACTCTCCCTCGCAGCCTTAACCCTGTTATACACCCAGAGCGCCTCTGAGACGCCGACACCTACGCCGGCCGCGCCGCTGTTCACCTTAACCAGGCCGCGGACACGGGGGGACGCACGAGGCCTCCGGGGCGAGTACATGGCGCTTCACCTCCGAGCCTGTCAGGCTTCGGGTAGGAGGAGTGCATGCAAGCACGTTCTAGGTAGCGGGATTGAGTGTACCCGCTAGCAGGGGTACACTCAAATGACCCGCCCACAATCCCTCGACTCCTAAGACCATGTGGGCTCGAGGGAACCAATTCAGAGACTAACTAACTATAAAGACTTAATTCGGGGAGCAGTGGCCATTGAAGCCCCCGGGAATCATAAGCATTATTAGGTCTTTAGATTAGGTTGATCGGGCTAGAATGCGAGCTAGGCTCCAACCCCCTAGAAGGGGCTGGGGAGAAAGGCTAGGGGCTCGCATCCAACCTCAAAGGCCTCCTCCCTTGGGAGACCTAATCCATTTTGGGGCGTAAGTCGTCCACCTTGAATACGGCGGGCTTATAACTGCTCCGGGGAAGCCCCCGCTGCATCTGCATGTCAGTGAGGTAGGACTCCCCCATATAGTATCTTTCGATTACCTTCCTCGACCTATTAGCCCTTATCTCGGGCTCTAAGCGGTATCTAATGCAGTACTCCCGAACTAGGTTGCTGATGTCGTGGAATAGTGCTACGTTTAGACTCCGGTTTTGCTTGTCCCCATTTAGCTGTGTGGTTGAGGGATGCTCTATATCCCTCCACTTCCCCGATGCTACTCTCACCCTAATGGGGGTCGTTGCGATAATATTCGGCAACTCCTTCACGAGCTCGGAGAGGGGCTTCATGTTGAGTAAGACTATCTCCGGGCCCAGAACCTCGCACTCTACCAGCTTTTGACGGCTCGAGCCTCCACAATATACAGGTGGGAGCTCTTTAAACAGCTTAACGAACTCGATCATCTCCCATAGCTCTAGGTTGTTGGAGAGCTGTTTCAGGCCCTCACTAGCGCCCTCCGAGATCACGGGCAGGAATGGTACCCGCCAGAGTAGGCCGCTCACTTCCTCTTTAATGGAACCCCTACCTGTTGCCTTGCTTTTCAATATTTTATAAAACATATTTTCAATTATATTAAAATAATTATGTATAATATTAAAGTAGAGCCCCTCATAGAAAAATAGGATAAGCTTATTTTTGAGAATATCTGCGTAGTCATTAAATATTGTTCTATCTAGTCCGTTAAGCATTGGGAGGGGGTCAGATGTAAAAGTTACCACTATATCATATTTATTTATTATATTATGTAAATTCTGTAATCCCCCCGCGAGAACGCCCATGCTTTGCCCGATTTTATTCATTAGATAATTATTAATATTATCAAATACTTTTATTTCAATGTTTGAAGGGAAATAAATGTATATATAAATATTATTTTTATACGAAAAAGATTTTAACATATTATTAATAGCTTCAATTAAATAATTATTAAAGTTATCATTTAATATCCTCTCCGAATGCCTTCTAAGGATATCCTCACAGCTCCCGCAGTCTTCACCGACAAAGAGGCCCGAAGGACCCAAGCCCATGAGCCCGTAGGTTGGAAAGCGGCGTCCCCCCCTGTTTATGGTCTCGAACTCCCTCTCCTTCCGGGAGAGCGGGAGGAGCTCGGGTATGACCTGTTTATAGAACTTGTAGTAGCGGTGGGGGTTGAGTAGTAGTCGGTAGTCGAAGACTAGTGCAATGTTTTCTCCGCAGCCTATAAGGGGCGGTATACAATAGGGCTCCCAGTCCGGCATTAGGAGGGTCTTCCTAGAGACGCGTATTGTCTGCCACTCCCCTGCTCTGCCACTCGACCATAGCCTGATAGCGTATTGGTGGAGGTGCATATAGTTAAACTTGCTCCCCAGGGCCTCCAAAGCCTTCATCTGACGTGCGAGGTCTCTCGAGTATTCTTCGGCGTCCCTTTTCCCTCTTGTTAAAAGGGCTTCGAAACGCATGTGCGTTAATATGCTATAGTGGTACTGTGGAGCAAAGATGCTAAGCACGGTGTTGGCGTGCTGGGTGTCACTCTTCCCCCTAACCTCGTCCACCATCATCCCCGGCTCTCACCCCCACCCTCTTTCTCCTTATCTAGAGCCTTTTCCGCGAACCTCCTGAGGTGCTGGTACCATTGCTGAACACGAGGATCCGCCGCGTCAAGCATGATGGTGGGGGCTCTAGGCGGCCTTGGTCTAGTGTACTGCGAGGAAGGCGGTGGAGGGGGCATTGAGGCCACGGCAGTAGTTTGCATGTGCTGCTCTCCAGCCTTGCTGGCGGCTGGCTGCGTCGGGGAGGTGGGCTTTGCGGCTTCGATTAGAAGGATTTGTTCGAGGGCTCTATTTATGTTTTCAGTGTTCCTAGCGAGCCCGCTTAACTCCTGTTGTAGCTTTGAAAGGTGCCTGTGCGTAACTATTATGAGGACTGCTAAGAGAGCGCTGGGTAGAGCTAGGAGTAAGCTTTCAACGGTGATCATGATGTCCACCCCTTCTTCTTCAATACAGATTCTATGTACTTACCCGGGTCTAGGAGGCCGTAGAGTATCACGCTAGTTGAGAGGGGCGTCTTTGAGATTAAGACCTTTACCGTGTTTACTCTATCAAATATCTTCTTTAGGGTGTCGGCTATGTCGGCTGGAGGAGGGATGTAATCGAATTCCTCCATTATTCTATCGATAGTTTTTATATTTATAATTACTATAAATTTTTCTATAAAGTCCCTAACTATGGGTGCTAGGGGGCTATGGAGGGTGGGCACTAGGAGTGACGCCAGGGAAGCTTCGTCGGGGAGGTCGATGCCTCTTTCCACGGCGCGCTTCTCCATGTTAAAGTAGACGTCGAACACTCGGGCCTCAGATATGAATGGGATCACGGCGGCCCCCCTCATGATCTCCTTGATCTCCATCTCGTCGACACTACTACCCCCCGCGGCGAACATCAAGCCCCTCTCCGAGTCGCGTGGGCCGTGAACCACTAGCAGGGGTTCAAGGGCGTATGCAACCAGTTCGTCTAGCTCATTGTATTTGTAGACGATGTTTCCCGGGTTTAAGCCACTATACTTCTTGAGCTCCCTCCCAGTGTAGAGGCCTAGCTCTCCGTTGTATAAGCGTTTTATGAAGTTGTGTATCCTCCTAATTCTTGCAGCGCTCTCCGGGTTGGCGCCCCCCTCTAATAGCCACTCGTTTTTAAGGAGTTGAATCGCGGCAAAGTCCAGATCCACAAGGAATATTGTGTCCAGGATCCCATCTTCGATGAAGCCGCGTAGCCTATCTAGATTCCATCTCACGACTTTGGACCAACTAGGAGGATCAAGCCTGCTAAGCTCGAGTTCCTCGGCAGAAGGTACGATCGTGAAGTCAACCTTGAATATTGGGTCGAGAATGCCGCCTTCACTGCCGCCCTCACTAACCACGTGCTCCCTTAGCGCGTCAAGAATAGCGATGGCTACGCCGGGCCCAGTGCCTACCAGGCCATGTATGAGGACGAACGTCCTATATGACGGTATAGCCGTGGACAATCTTGCCAGCAACTCGAGGTAGGAGTCTCTGTATCCGCCAGCGGCCGAGTCTACTAATATTTGAGTTGGTATGCCTAGGAGATCCAAGACTACTCTGCTCTCAGTCTCCCTGATTAGGTTGTACACCGCCCCCGATCTACCCTGAGAGCCCCCGGCTGGGCTGAGTGAGACATACTCACCTAGGACTGGATCATAGATCCTGATAGCCTCCGATGCAACAACTATCCCCGGAGGCACCGGGAGCCCCTCATTGAGGACTTCCTCAGCGATGCCTCTGAGTGTCTGCTCGTCCACGTCAATCCTTATCATCGAGATCCCATACGGTGAGACAATGGGGTTCAGAGACTTCGCCACCTTATCTAACCCCAGATCATCACCCGCCCCCCCGCCGAGATCGCTGGGAGTCTGGGGGGGCTGAGTGAAGTCTAGTGGAGCCCCCTCTTGGAGGTCCCTCAGTAAACCGACCCCCGAGAGGGCCTCGTCCCCCTCTCGCTCTCCCTCCTCAAATGCGGAGAGGCCCCTATGAAGGTACCTTAGATACTCTAGGTACTCTTTCGCCTCTACGGGCTTCAAGGGCTTCAGCTTCGCCCTCTCAACGTCTTCATCCACCACCTCGTATATCATCCTCAAACGGAGCCCTAGTGACTCTATGCGGCGCAGTATCTGCTGCCCCGCCTCGCCCAGACCCACGAGTATGAGGGTAGGCCTCACCCCCTGCTGCTCGCGGCCTTCACCCTCCAAATCCGGGTTCCCCCATCCTACAGTTACCACTCAAAGCGGCCTATCAGCCGCCGCGCGCAATGCTCCTCCGCCCCGTAATACCACGCCTCACTAGGCTGTACCCCTAACTACGGGTACCCCGAAGTTAGCGTTTGCTATTAGGGTGAGATAGCTGAGATAGCATAGGTTAAGCCCAGAGTGGCTGGAGGGGTCTCGCCGTGCCTAGAGGAACCTCCGATGGGGAGGATCTAGACTCTCTAGCCGAGATCCTCAGGGACCTAATAGGTAGGGGGGTCGATGAGGGGGTTAGCAGGGTAGAAGTAGTAGACCGCCTATCAGCGCTGCTGCTGAAGGGTGTTCTAGAAGCCCCGGAGAACCTGGTGGAGACGCTACTGGAGGAGACGCTTGGGAGGGAGGAGGAGTGCCCTGCAGTAGAGGTTGAAGAACCCTTCTCCCATGACAAGCTAAAGCTCGAACCCATTATCGTGCTGGCCCGCCCCAAAGAGGGTGGGGGGGAGGTCAAGGTAGGGCTCTTCAGGCACCCCGAGGAGAGCCGCTACTTCCTCGCCGAGCTTACAAGCGACTACCCGGAGCAGTGCGTATCTCACATCAATAGCTGCGCCATATCTATTATGGAGATTCTTCGAAGGGTAGCAGGCGAGGAGTTCAAGATTGCATGGAAATACAATAGGTTAGATGGAGGGGGCGAGGAGCGTAGGTCTAGCCTGAAAATCATGAGTAACCTCCACCTGCTAAGGAGCGGGGCCTTCTCCTTGTACACTGTAGCAAGTGTAATGGTAGCTTACTTACACCTCCTACTACTCCGGCTTAGAGAGGCCCTTGCTTCGAGGAGCTCTGAGGACAGTGGGAAAGGAGGGGAGGAGTCTCCCCAGCAGGATATCACCGTCTTTAGGGAGGCCTTGGTCGCCGCGGTAAGGCACCTAGTGCTTGGAGCAGGCCTATTGTTGGATCTACCGCTCCTCATAATAGACGCGCTCGCGGACTGCTGGGAGTCGGAGATAAGGCTATCAACTAGCAACTAGCCTTCCCTAATCTGTTCTACTAAGCAATACTACTAAACAATATAATATAATATTATTTTTAAGGAGAGGCTCCTAGATCCTGCATACTGGGCATATACCCTGAAGACGCTTCCACGAGGCTCTCAGATATGAGCGCTTAGACCCGCCTTCCTCAGGTAGCTCTTCACACCGTCGAGGTGGGGCTCCAGCTCGGCTATGACCTCCTCGGCCTCCTCGGCTGTTAGCTCGTGTCTGCTGGACCACCTGAATGAGCCCCCACTCCACCTGGGTATGACGTGTACGTGGAAGTGGAATATCACTTGGCCGGCGGGTCTGCCGGAGTTAGTCACAACGTTCACCCCCGGGGCCCCGAGCTTAGTCCTATACACCCTCGCCAGGGCGGCTGCCACTGCGAAGGCGTGGAGCGCCTCCCTCGGGTCGGCGTCGTGTATGCTCTCATAGTGCTTCTTAGTGATGACCAGTAGGTGCCCCTTGCTGACGGGGTACTTATCGAGTATAACGACGACAACGTCGTCCTCGTAGACCCTCCACGCGGGCTCCGAGCCCGAGACTATGCCGCAGAACACGCAGCCCAAGACCCCGAGGCACCCCCGCAGCCGGCTCGGGGGGCGAGGGTTTAATGGGCACCTCAATAGGGGCTCGCCTGGGCCCGTGAGGGTCCCCGGCTTTACTGAGGGGGGCCGGTGATGCCTGGGAACGATTGCCGAGGCCCTAGAAGAGTTTGAGTCTACCCCTCTTCCTGGCGTCTGGGGGGTTCTGGGCTAGGCCTGAGGCCCAGATTGGTTGGAGCACGAGCTCTAGGAGGGGGTCGCCCTCCTCTAGCCTCTTGTAGCTGAAGGGGGGGTTCCAGCCTGGTATGATCCTCCTTATCTCCTCCAGGCTCACGGGCCTCTGGTAGAGGCGGGGCTCCAGGACCTCTATGGCCATGGCCCTCTTGGCCCCCCTGATGTACTCCCATGCATCCTCTCCGAGGCCGGAGCCGGGCCTCCTAACCCTTGCCCAGAGCGCCTCTGGGGCCCCCTGGAGGATCCTCCCGGCCCTGAACTCGCCCACGAGGGCTTTGACGTTGCCGCTGGCGTAGACTACTATCCTCGACCCCTCCTCCACCGGGGGTAGGCCCGTGAGCCTCCTGAGCTCGTACTTCTTCACACCCGCGAATATGGCCCTGGCGTACCTCGGCTTCAGGCTCATCAAGTAGATCGAGAGCTCCTCCACCCCTTCAGACAACAGAGTTGCACCCCAGCCAGCATCTACGGCGGGGCCTTATAGGCCCTTGGAGCCCGCCCCCGAGGGGCCTGGGTGGCCGTTAATGCCTAGGGTCCTCGGCGTGGACCCGGGGACGAGGAGCTTCGACCTAGCCCTAGTGGAGAATGGCAGGGTCGTGTGGGAGGCCAGCATCGATACCGTGAGGGTCGCTAGGGATCCCGGGGTACTCCTAGAGGCCATCAGGGAGGCCGGGGAGGTGGACGCCATAGCCGCCCCCTCAGGCTACGGTGTGCCGGTCACCCTCTCCCACGAGGTAGTCGACCCCGAGAGGTTC
>JALSQM010000076.1 GCA_026985385.1 Acidilobaceae archaeon
GTCGGGGGTTCAAATCCCCCCGGGCCCACCAGCAGGAAAGCCAGTCCTGCCCTAACATGTTTTCGGGCACCTCCGTCATACACCGTCTCTGGGAGCAGAGCCTGTTACCTCTATGGCGTGTATGCTCTCCACGATATCAAACCCCGAGGCCCCGGGGAACCCTACGAGCCCTAGATGAGTGTATGGAGCGCAAGTCCCCAATGTAACTTAAACTAATAATAGGGAGGATCGGCTTCAAGCATGCACTGGGATGACCGGTGACTCCAATACTGACCTCTATGGGGATGAAGAGATCCACCCATGGGGAGAGTCGTTTCCACCACTTAGCAGGGTGCTAGCACTGAGGGCAGATACTACCCTGATCTGGGGGTTGGTTTAAGGTGTGGCAGCGCCTCTAGCTGTAGCTGCCCCGTTTGGGGGCTAGCCCTTTGAAGTTGGGGGTGGAGCGGCTTCTCATCTCTTCTGTGTGAGGTATTGGTGTATCTTGTTTGCGGCCTCGATCCCGCTTTTCAGTGCTGGCCCTATGAGGCTGGGGCCGTGTCTGACGTCTCCGGCTGCGAATACGCCCTCCCTGGTCGTCATGAAGTTCTCGTCTGTCTTTATGGTGCCGTCCGGGTTCACCTCTATGCCGCAGCAGCCTGGCTCTAGTGGGGGTGTGGGGAGTACCCCGACTGCTTTCAGCACGTAGTCGAACTCGGCCTCGAACTCGCTGCCCTCTATGGGGACGGGCCTGGGCCTCCTCTCGCCCTCAACCTTCACGAGCCTCATCCTAACGAACTTGACTATCCTCTTGCCGCCCTCCTCGCGGAACTCGACGGGCTGGGTTAGCTCCCAGTATTTGGCGCCCTTCTCTATGAGGTTGTTTATCTCCTTGGGCCCCATGGGGGCGTATTCCTTCGTCCTCCTATAGCTTAGCACTACCTCCCTCACCTTATCCTTAAGCTCGGGGTACGTTAGGGGTATGAGGACGCTATCAGCCGCCGTCAGGCCACCGCCTATGACGAGGATCCTCCCCTCGAGTGGGGGTACCGTGTCCCAGGGCTTGTAGCCGTACTTGGCCATGTGGAGCGCCACTATCCACTCCACAGCGGGGTACACCCACGGCAGGTCCTCGCCTGGCACCTTCATCTTCCTGGTCTTCCACGTCCCCGTGGCTATGAGGACTGCGTCACTCCTCTTGATTATATCCTCGAGGTGTATCTTCTGCTTGGGGGAGACTACTTCATCCATCATGCCAAGGCTCGTAGTCATGTCGACCTTAGTGTTGAGTACGAACTTCACTCCCGCGTCTATGAGCTCCTTTATACCCTTCCTCACGGGTTCCTTGGGTATCCTGGTGACCGGTATCCCGAAGATTATGAGTCCTCCTGGCTCCGGGTTCATATCATAGACTACTACATCGTGCCCCCTACAGCGGAGGATCCCGGCGGCCCCCAGACCCGCTGGGCCGGCTCCGATTATCGAGACTAGCTTGCCTGTCGATGGGGGTATCTTATCGGGCTTGCACCTGAGGAACTTCAACTCCCGTCCACACCCCCGCTAACCTATTCTCCGCGAGGCTACTGTTTCCCTGCCCCCGATATTAAGGTGGGGGATGGACCCCAACCTAGACCTGCCCGGCCTTACCTATGTAAGAGCGTAGAACCCGCCCGGCCCTCAGTGCCTGGGGTAAGGCGCCCAGCGATAGCCAGTAGACGGGGGCGCTCGCTAGCTCCAGGATCCTCCGGGCCCCCTCCCAGGACTCCGAGTAGCCCTCTAGTAGCGCCTCAAGCTGCTCTCGTCGAGCCCCGAATGTCGAGGCGTAGACTAGGGCAACCACTATGTCCCAGGCGGCGCCCTTGTCCGAGTAGGGCCTAGCCTGCTCCGCGTCGATGAGCCAGGGCCTGCCCGCGGGATCCACTACAATGTTGCCCGGGTTGGAGTCCCCGAGTATGTAGCCCGAGGAGTGGACTAGGCCTATCACCCTACCCGCGAGCCTCCACCTCCCGGGATCCCTGCTGTCGAGGACTGGGTCGCCCTCAACGTACTCCCTCACTGCGGCCGCCCTGGCTATGTCGCTGCAGACTAGGAGGAACCTCGGAGTGGGGACCACATCCCTCAGGAGCCTCAGGTAGCGGTACTCCGCCGCGAGCCTGCTCCGGGGGCCCAGCCTGTAGCGTATGACCGCCCCTGAGAGCACTGCCGCGGGAAGCCACTTAACCGCCATCCTGATGTAGTCTTTGACCACAACCCTCCCACCGCCGGAGTCGCAGATGTATGTGCTTGAGAATCTCGGCGAAGGCCTACACTCACCCTTGACCAGCCCCCCAACGGGACCCTCCCCGCAAGAGCCTATGAAACGACCCTCTGGCAACTCGATGAGGCTCCATAGATCCCCCTCCACCAGGAGGGGGGCCCTGCAGCCCCCCCAGGGCGGCTTGGGGAGGGGGATGGCCGCGTTGTACCTGAGTAGTGCTGAACGCACCCTCAGAGCCGCCGCCCTGAACTCGCCTCGAAGCGTTGGAAGCCTCGGCCTGATACGGCCTCCCCCGCAGGGCTCCGAGACCCTGGAGGCCAGCCCCCCGTACTCCCTCCTAAGCTCCTCGACTTCGTCTTGGCTAGGCTCGTAGCAGGGCATGTGCGTTATGAGGCGCGCCCTCGATGCTGGTATGTAGATCGGGTCTATGCAAGCCTCAGAGGCTAGGGGGCCCATCCTGACTGAGAGGTCGTAGAGCTGTTCCACTACAACCCTACTCCTATAGACCGACGCCACGGCTCTAACGGTCTCAGAGAGCCCTGCC
>JALSQM010000077.1 GCA_026985385.1 Acidilobaceae archaeon
AGGGCTATAGGGCCCCCCTGGAACATACACGTCGATCACCAGGACATATTTGATCAGAGGGATAGTGGATGGATAATAAGCGTAGCACAGGAGAACCAGGAGGTGTTGGATCTCACACTGCAAGCCTTCAGGATAAGCGAGGATCCCAGAGTATACCTACCAGTAATGGTGGGTCTAGACGGCTTCATCCTATCGCATACAATGGCTCCCGTGGATGTACCCGATCAGAGTGAGGTCGATGAATGGCTCCCGCCCCGCAGGCAGCCGTACTACATAGCCCCCGAGACGAACGTTGTGATGGGTAATATAGTCCCAGACGATGACTATTACATGTTGAGATACTCCATGCAGAAAGCCATGGAGCAGGCTAAGAGGGTTATAGAGGAAGTGGACAAGGAGTATGGCAAGAAGTTTGGGAGGAGCTATGGCGGGCTAGTAGAGTGCACCCTCTGCGATGACGCAGACTACTTCATAGTAATAACGGGTAGTTGGTCCGGCGAAGCGAAGGAGGCTGCAAGGCTTCTTAGGGAGGAGGGTATAAGAGTAGGCGTCGCCAGGATACGCTTCATAAGGCCCTGGCCAGGCGAGATCGTGAGGGAGCTCGCAGAGAGGGCTAAGGGTATGGTGGTATTCGATAGGGCCATATCATTCGGTAGTAGGGGACCCCTATTCCTAGACGTAGCCGCCACAGCCTATGGGGCGACGAGCCTGCGAGGGGTCGTAGCAGGGCTCGGGGGCTCCGATGTTACCGCTGAGGACATAGCTTCTGTAGTGAGGGACTTCGTCTCGAGGGTCGAGGAGTCAGGGTTTGTGTATGAGCCCCTCTATTGGCTCTTCCCACCCAAGTATAGGGGTAAGTTTGAGGCCCGGGAGGTGATAGCGTAATGGTTGTTAGATTACAGGATCTACCTAGGAGAAGGTATGGCATGCCAGGCAACGCCGCATGCCCCGGCTGCCCCGAGGCCATGGGGTTAAGGTATATAAAGATGGCGCTCGGAGACAACGTGGTGCTGGTCATACCAGCAGGATGTAGCAGCGTCATACAGGGCATATGGCCTAAGTCCGGCATAAACTTCCCGATATTGAACATCGTGTTCGCCTCAGCGGCGGCTGCAGCAGCCGGTATGAAGGCTGCATTCGAAATGATGGGCAGAGATGATGTACATGTAGTTGTCTGGGCCGGGGATGGGGGCACGGCGGATATAGGTTTCCAAGCCCTCAGCGGAGCTGCTGAGAGAAACGATGATATAATCTATATAGTAGCCGATAACGAGGCCTACATGAACACGGGCATACAGAGGAGCGGGCTTACACCGTATGGAGCGTGGACCACGACTACACCCCTGGGTAAAAAGGAGCATAAGAAGAACTTACCCTTCATAATGATAGCTCATGACGTGCCATATGTTGCTACCGCCAGTGTTGGCTACCCGCATGACTTCATAGAGAAGCTGCGGAAGGCCGCGAAGATCCGTGGGTTCCGATACATACACCTCCACGCACCGGATCCCGTTGGGTGGAGGTTTGACCCAAGTCTAACACCCAAAGTCGCACAACTAGCAGTTAAGACGGGTATGTGGCCCCTCTTCGAGTATGACAGGGGGGTCTTCAGGTTAAGCCCCTTCAGCAGGCCGTACAAGGATCCCGCTAAGAGGCTGCCTATAATCGAGTATCTAAAGCTTCAGGGGAGGTTCCGCCACATACTGAAGAAGCCCGACGAGATAAAGAAGCTCGAGGAGTATGTGGATAGGTTATGGTATTGGATCGACGCGCTCGAGAAGGCGTTCAAGCCCGCTGAGAAGGCTCGAGAGCTGCTGGGCAAGGCGTAGCCACTCATAGCTGGGCCCTAGCGTAACCTTACCCACCTTATTTCTCGCCGGCACCCTCCCCTTGGGGAGGGCGGCTTGGCTTTATGCAACGCTAAGGCCGAGGCAGCCCGTGGCCTCCTAGAGGAGTTCGAGGACGAGATCAAGGAGGCCTCAGTAGTAGGTGTAGGCACGGGCTCCACAACGGCCCTCGCGTTGAGGGAGGCCCAGAGGAGGGGGTTGCTTCGGGGGAAGCAAATAGTGGTGTCGAGCATGGCTACAGCGCTACTAGCGTCGGAGCTCGGGCTCAAACCGTTAATGCCTAACGTGGTTGATAGTGTGGACATATATTTCGATGGAGCAGACGAGGTCGTCCCCTCGACCCTAGACATGATTAAGGGGCGTGGCGCCGCGTTACTCGGGGAGAAGATACTCGCTTACAACTCGCGAGTTAGAATCTACGTGGTCGACGAGTCCAAGATAGTTGATAGGCTCGGCTCCAAGAAGCCCCTACCTATAGAGGTTGTCCCCTGGGCTTTAGGGTTTGTGCTGAGAGAGCTGGGTAAGAGAGGGCTGGAGGCATCCCCGCGTGAGGGCAGCGGTAAGGATGGCCCCGTCGTAAGTGACTGGGGCGGGGTTATAGTAGACATATCCACAGGCCCGATAGAGGATCCTAGAAGGTTGGAGGCCGAGCTACACTCTATTCCAGGCGTAGTGGAGACCGGGCTCTTCCTAGGCCTAGCCGACGCCGTGGTGGTCGGCAAAAAGTCCTGTGGCTATGAGGTGTTAAGAAGTGGGGGCCGCGGATGAGTGTGGCCTAGGCCAGGATGTCGAGGATGCCATAGGACCATGTTTAAGTGATAGTAACATATCAGCTAAGGCTAGGGCGGCAGCGTACTCAGGTAGGCTCGTCAAGATATGGAGCGACCCCAGGATATACGTGTATATGGGAGATCACG
>JALSQM010000078.1 GCA_026985385.1 Acidilobaceae archaeon
CCTGTAGTAGTCACGGGGAGGGGGATGAACCCTTGAAGCTTCACAGCCTAAAGCTAGGCCCCGGCCCCCTTAGGATAGGTCTCATAGTCAACCCCGCCGCGGGCATGGGGGGGAGGCTGGGCCTTAAGGGCACGGATGGGCGGGCCTTCCTCGAGGCCCTTAGGAGGGGGGCTAGACCCGTCTCGCCGGGGAGGGCTAGGAGGTTCCTCCAGTCCCTTAGGGGGGAGTGGGTTGAGGAGCTACTAGTCCCCCCAGGTATTATGGGCTTGGAGGCCGTGGAGGACAGCGGCAACCTTAGGGGGAAGGTGAGGGTTGTCGGCTGCGTCCCGCCCTCTAAGTGGCCGACGACCGCAGAGGACACCGTGAGGTGCGCTAGTCAAATCTCCGCTGATGTTGATGTACTGGTATTCGTCGGGGGAGATGGCACGGCGCGAGATATACTCGACGCTGTTGACCAGAACGTTGCAGTATTAGGCGTGCCAGCCGGTGTCAAGGTGTATAGCGCAGTCTTCGCTGTGAGCCCCGAGGCGGCTGCCCGCCTCATAGGAGACTGCAGCGTCAGAGGGTGCACGCTTGAGGAGAGGGAGGTACTCGACATAGACGAGGAGGCCTTCAGGGCGGGATCCCTCAAGGCGAGGCTCTACGGCTACCTGCTCGTGCCTAGGGCCCCGGGCGTCATACAGGCTGGCAAGGAGCCGACGCGCTCCCAAGAGGCGCTGGACGATATAGCGGAGCAGGTTGCAGAGCTTGTGGAGGATTGCACCCTCTACATACTAGGCCCCGGCTCCACGGTCTACCGGGTAGCTGAGAGGCTCGGCGTAAGGAAGACCCTCCTAGGAGTCGACGCCTACCACAACGGCGAGCTTGTAGGTAGGGACCTCGACGCGGATAAGATCCTCGAACTAGCCTCCCGCTACGATAGAGTGAAGATCGTACTCACCCCGATAGGGGGCACGGGATTCCTCCTGGGTAGGGGGAACCAGCAGATACCACCCGAGCTCCTCCGGAGACTTGGAAGGGACTCCCTAATAATAGTATCAGACCCCGAGAAGCTGAGGAGACTCAACTATAGGCTGCTCATAGACACTGGGGACCCCCAGGTCGATGACATGCTTGAGGGCCCCGTTAGAGTGATCATCGGCTATAACAGGTGGGCAATGGCAAGGATAGTAGCGGCCCATAAAAGCGCCGCGGGATCCCGCGGCGCCGCTCTGGGAGGGCCCTACTAGGCGCTAGTGGCCCCCCTTACTCCTCCTTAGCTTCTCGATGTACTGGGTGGGACTCAAGAGCGAGTCGAGCTGGCTCCTATCGCTGGGTTTCAACGTGAATATCCAGCCCTCACCGTAGGGATCCCTGTTTATCAGCTCGGGCTCCTCGAGGAGCCTCTCATTCACCTCGTCTACTACACCGTCCACGGGCGAGTAGACGTCTGCAGTCGCCTTAACGGATTCGAGCACTGCTACTGCATCACCTTTTTTGACGTTGCACCCAGGCTCGGGTAACTCAACACCGACTATATCCTTTAACTCCTTCTGAGCGTAATCCGTTATCCCAACCCTAACCTTATCGTCCTCCACTCTAACCCACTCGTCGGTTTCCGTGTAGAGTAGACTATCATCGATCTCATAGATCTTACCGGCTATATCGACCTTAACCCTGCCCATTGCCCTCCACCCACCGCTATTCCAGATAGGGTTAAGCTACTCTATAAGTGCGCTTCGAGGATTAAGCGTATAGGGCCCCCGCACCCTCCTGGAAGAGGGTGCACGGGGGTGGAGGCGTCTCCATATCACCCCGGGCTAGTGGAGGTGGGCTTCAGGGAGATAGTGGACTTCTTCTACAAGCTCGCTGAGGCCGCTGACAGGCTTAGGGAGGAGGGTGAGTTCTTCGTATACCAGCCTAGGGCTCTACCAGAGAGGATAGAGATCCCTGAGAGGGGCACCCTCTCGGTCAAGCTGGGCTTCCCCGTCTATCAGAAGGGAGGCGTTGTAATGGATGTGACCAACGTGGAGCAGGCGGAGATAGCCGAGGATGCAGGGGCGGTCGCTGTGATGGTGCTCGACAAACTACCCTACGATGTGAGGAAGAGCGGCGGCGTCGCCAGAATGGCTGATGTAAAGGTCATAGAGGAGGTTATGGAGACCATAACCATACCCGTTATGGCTAAGGTCAGGATAGGGCACTACATGGAGGCAAGGATACTAGAGCAGATAGGCGTCGACATGATAGACGAGAGCGAGGTCCTCACACCGGTGGATGAGAAGCACCACATCAATAAGTGGCTCTTCACCGTGCCCTTCGTTAATGGTGCCAGAGACCTGGGCGAGGCGCTCAGGAGGATAACGGAGGGCGCCTCCATGATAAGGACTAAGGGCGAGGCGGGCACGGGTAATGTAGCCGAGGCGGTTAGGCACATGAAGATAATTCAGGGTGAGATCAAGATCCTCAGGAGCATGACGCCGGAGGAGAGGTTGAGGAAGGCTAGGGAGTACGGTGTACCCCACCAGCTCGTAGATCTGACGGCGCGCCTGGGGAGGCTCCCGGTAGTGAACTTCGCGGCTGGGGGTATCGCGACGCCGGCCGATGCCGCCCTCATGATGTGGCTAGGGGCGGACGGCATATTCGTTGGGAGCGGCATATTCAAGAGCCGGGACCCCCCTGAGAGGGCTGCAGCCATAGTACTCGCCACCAGCATGTGGGACGACCCCGAGTACGTGGCCGAGGCGCAGCGCATGATAAGCGAGCAGAAGAGCATGATGGGGATAGACATTAGGAAGCTGAAGCCGGAGGAGCTCCTACAGACTAGGGGTGTCTAGGGGTCATGGTTAGAGTCGGCATCGTAGCGCTTCAGGGTGGTGTCTCAGAGCACTACTACATGGTGAGGAGGGCCGGTGAGAGGATAGGCCTGGGAGTCGAGCCTGTTCTCCTCAAGAAGCCCGGCGATCTAAGGGATATAGACGCGGTAATAATACCTGGTGGAGAGTCTACGACTATAGGGATAGTCGCTAAGAGGACTGGCCTCCTCGACGAGCTGAGGGAGGCGATACTGGGGGGCCTACCCGTCCTGAGCACCTGCGCCGGCGCGATAATCATGGCTAAGAAGCTCGCTGGGACGAGGGGGGCTCAACCCATACTAGGGGTCATGGATGTGGAGGTTCACAGGAACTACTTTGGGAGGCAGAGGGAGAGCTTCGAGGTCGACCTTAACATAGACTTCCTCTCCGGGCCCCCCTTCCGGGGGGTGTTCATTAGGGCACCCGCCTTCACCGACTTCTGGGGCGATGCCAGGCCCGCCGCCGCTATAGAGTATAACGGTAGGAGGGTCTACGTTGCAGCCGTTGAGAGGGCAATGATAGCAACCAGCTTCCACCCGGAGCTGACCGGTGACACGCGTATACACGAGTACCTCCTAAGCCTAGCTAAGAAGTAGCCACTCGGGCTCATTAGCTTTTTTCCTTGTATAGGAGTAGGTCTAGACCCAGATCCTTCGGGGGCTTCTCCCAGTATAGGGAGAGGCTCGCCATGTCGGCGGCTATTCTAGCCTCCCAGGTGGCGCCCCTGGCTTTCCTGCTAACCTCGCCCACAAGCACCAGTGAGACCCCTGCCTCGGCCATTAACGATACCGTGACTCCGAGCGATCCCTCCGTGTCGGCGTCCATTAGTTCCACAACGTTATTAGCCCCCATCATTATGGGGCCAATATGAGCCTCGGCGAGCCTTCTAGCCTCCATAAGCCTCTCGAGAAGGCCTGGATAGGGCGTGGGGAACGCTATGGGATCCAATATGAGCCTCGATAACCCCCTACTCAGTCCCTTCCTATAAGCTACCTCTAATTCCTTGGAGGGTCTATCTCCGCCCTCCGGCACGACTACAAAGGCTTTGTCCCTTAGCTCTCCCGGGATCTCGTCTACGAACCGGGGGGTTATGCTCATGGAGACATCGACGCCTAGCGACGCCGCTTTCAAGGCCAATTTAGGCCTGCCTGGATCGGCTGCTAGGGGCGGCTGTGCCTTGTCGATTGCATGCTTTACTATACTCCAATAGCAGTCCAAGTCTACACTGCCATCCCAGCCTATGGCCACGATATCAGCCCCCTCGAGCCTCCTCCACGATATCTCGCCTAGGACACGGTCTACATCACAGGTTGAAGGGTAGACCTCGCTAACGACAAGAATAGGTGGTGGGAGCCTCGGCACGGCCATGCCTCCTACCCTGAAGGCCTCGCCTCTGGGGGGCCTCTCGCGCAGTACGCCAAGCTCTTCGACGGCGAGTCTAGCCATATCGTACCCGAGCGCCTTCTCTGCCTCAACACTTGAACTCAAGACCTTGAAGCCCCACCGTTCCACTATCGCTGCCAGAAGCTTGGGGCTCCAGGCCCCCCTCACCACAGGAACCCCCAGCTCGCGGGATAGGGGCTCCCAAGGCCCTATCCAGGATCCCGGTAGCACTATGATATCCGCGCCCTGGGAGGCTAGGGACTCTGCAGCCCCCCTAGCCTCGGCAGGGCTGGATGCCTGTTCGAGTAGGACCTCGTACCCCATAGACTCTAAGAGGCCCTTGAGCCCGCAGAGCTTCTCCGGTGTAGGTGTTATCAGGCCTACCCTCCTGACCTCCTCCCTCACTCTATCCAGTCACCCGTCTCTATCTTCTCCGGTATGTACTTGAAGGCGAGGAACTTCAAGCCCTTACTTGCGAGCGCCTCTATCTCGAGCTTAGCCTTCTTCTCCAAGAATATCCTTATCTCCCTCCTCCACCCGGGCGTCTGGAACCAGCTATAGTTGAGGAGCTCCTTTGCCCTCTTTATATCGGCCTCCTTCGCCTTTATTATGAAGTTCCTCCTCTCGGCCTCGGTTAGGTACGGCTTCTTGTTCTTGTAGCCGAAGACATCGGTCATGCTCACACCTAGGAAGCGGGCCTTGGGGGTCGCCAGCCTCTCACTCTCGTAGCTCAACTGTATCGAGCCGACCTTGAAGACACTGTAGATGTACCACCCGTAGGGGTCGCTGTTGTGGTATATGACCCCGTAGGATCCTATGAACGTGTTAAGCACCGGCACAGCGATGTCGTACACGTAACCCTCGTAGCTTCTATGCTTGACCGAGACGACCTCCACTGCAACGGCGTCGCCTGCCACGAGCGCCCTTAAACCTCCTCGGGAGGGCAGCGAGTCAATGATCCTCCGAAGCTTCCACTTAGATACCCTATGGGCGGAGCTGTTCAGGTAGAACGAGCCCCTCCCATGCATTGACATCAGCTTCTTGAGGAGCTTCCGCCCAACGGGTATTGCATACACGGTATCGGGCCCTGCGGAGTACTCCGGGGCATCCTCGATACCCGTCAATGCTTTATAGAGTGCGGGGGGAGTCCTAGCCGGGTGCTTTGCTATCTTTAACACGTAGTCCCCGTCTACCCTAGAGAGTGCCGGGTTTATGCCCGTGAGTAGTAGTAGGTTGAAAACCTCCTTAGCGAGTGATGGGCTGGGTATTCGTATGCTTATAGTGCCATCGCTACAGACCTTACCGGAGCCCTCTATGAGCCCCTTGATGTATGCCAGCTTCACCGGGGTGGGGGCGGAGAGTATCGCTGGGGGCACCCTGTCCCCTGAGGAGGAGTCCTTAAGGCCGAGGGCTCTAGCTACTGAGAGGCACTCCTCCCCCTCTACTATTACGTCGGTATAGCCGGGCTCCTCGTCTAGATAGGCCCTCACCCCGCAACTACGCAGTATTTCAAGGATCCTCCCGGCGGCTCTGCGCCTCGAGCCCCTAAGCCTCGCCACTATGAGGTCGGAGCCGTGTATTCTAGATGTTAGAGTGGCCATGCCTAGGAGCCAGGCATTCTCCTCGGAGACCCTCATCAGCCCCCTGCTTATCAGGGAGGATCTAGCGCTGGCGTCACTGCAGGAGGGCATTCCCCGCTGCAGTTGAGGCTGCGGGCTTGGAATAGACTCGGCGACCACTATGTAGTCGCCGGGCACCACCTCGGATGCCGTTACAAGCTTGACCTCGCCATCGCGGATTACGTAGAGGGAGTGGCCCCCCGTGACCCTTATAGTGCCCCTGCCGCGCGTCTCTATTTCAACTATAGTCCCATCGATGTAGTGTCTGTAGATGTAGCCTGCGTCAGTCCACACTATATCGCCGGTCGCGGGGTTCCACGCGGGGACACTCCACCCCTTGAGAGGTACCCACTCCCTCTCAAGTCCCTTGAAGGCGTCGCTGAACATCTCCTCTATGGGGGCTGCCCTCACCCAGCCCTCGGGATCCCTCGCTACAACTACCTCATCAGCTGGTATGCTATCAGTCAATATATAGACGGGTAGCCCCAGCTCCTCGTTAAGCCTCCGGACGAACCTCCTCGTAGCCCTATCGGGCTGGCCTGCCCCGGTTACTAGTATGGCCTTATACTTCTTCCAGAAGCCTATCCTGTGGAGCTGCTGGAAGACCGCGTCCTTCTCCACGACGAGGACGAACTCAGCGTCCCAGTCCAGGAACTCTATTAGATCCGGTGTTGACTCGATAGCATATGCTCCGTGCCCCAGCTTGGAGAGGTCTATAACGTCGCCTCCACTCCTTATCCTCATATTACCCACTACCTTCCCCTTCTCCTTGCTGAGTATGAGCATGTCCTCCCTCAGGAGGCCCGTGAAGACCTCCACGTCTCTAATGACCGCGTCGCTCTCAGCCTGTTCATCCCAGGTGTTCTCCTCCCTAAGCCTGCCGGAGAGGTCGCGGTAGACTATCGTATGCTTCCCCCTATAGTAGAGATCCCTTATTGTGGGGTACTCGTTCTCCACTAATGCTTGATATATGATACTAGCCATGAGGAGGGTTTGCATGAACCTCCTGGCCTCCCCCATGTCTAGGAACTCCCTTTCAAGGGTCTCGCTCCCGAGCAGGAGGATCCCCCTCTTAGGGTCGAATATCGTGTTGGATAGGGTTCTCTTCGGTATAACGAGTCTCGGGGGCTTACCCTCCAGTATATCCTCTAGAACCCTCCTAAACTTCTCGTGTAGGATCCTCGCTGCCCTTAGCCTCGCCTCCAGGTCTACCCTATCCTGCGAGGCCGACAAGCTCTCACCTCTCCTCGACTCTCACATTCTCTATAACGGAGCGGACTATTTGAATGGGATCCGCAGTCTCGCCATTAACCTGGGGGACCTCAACGTTCTCGGCTACTATCCTCACGAGCGAGTCTATGATGCTCCTCTCCTCTCCAGGCTCGGGGGGGCTCCACTTGTCTGGGGGCTTGGAGAGCACTGCGAGGCTCCTAGCGATCTCGGGGATGTACTTGGCTATCGAGACTATCTTCCTCCTAACCTCGGCCTCTCTCCTCTTTCTGCTAAGGTATATCCTAAGGCCCCTAGCTACCTCCTGTATGGCGGCCCTTATCTCCGACTCTATCTCGGGCACCTCACTTATGCTCTCCTTACCGACACCCTTGTAGGGTACCTTGGTGCTGGCTATGTGGACTAGCACCACTAGGGGGGCCGGGAACTCTACTCCATAGAGCCTCCAGTTAATCCTCGATAGCACCTTCCAGGAGACGTCCTCCCTCTCCTCGTAGAGGAGCGGTATCTTGTTGGCGTATCTGAGGAGTAGCGGCTCCTCCATGGGCTTTATCGCTCCCCCATACGCTATACCAACCTCCACTATGAATGGGTGTCCCTCATACGCCTTGGGGCTCCTCGTTACTGCTCCAACCCACTCGGGCGAGAACATCCTCTGGAGCCCTATCTTTATCAGCTCCTCCCCTATAGGGCTCAAGTAATCGCTGCGGGGGGCCCTGAAGCCCCTATAGGTTCTGAGCTTGTCCGCGAGGAGGCTCAGCTTCCTCCCATTACCCCTCTCGAGGAGCTTCTTCGGATCCATGTCCGCGTCGAGGCCCACCTCCCTTAGGAAGTCTGTAGCCGTCTTCTCACCGACGCTCTGAAATTCCGTCACAAGCATGTCCTTGAGCGTCTTGGCCTTAGTATTTATGATTATAAGCTTAAGCTGCTCTAAGTCGATGCCGTGGGGGTGCGGTTTAGCCTCCCTCGGAGGCTTCGGCATCTTCCTAGTAGTCCTAGGGTAGTGATAGACCACGCCCTCCGGGGTTATCAGGGTGATAGTGGCGTATGGAGCTATTATCGCTGTCCTCTTAACGTACTCCACTATCCTAGACCTGGCGCGGGGCCAGTCGCCCTGAAGCGTTATCGAAACCCTCGTCCCATGCCATCTGCCCCTCCTCTTCCACTGGGCCTCCTCTACTATCACCGGCTTGTTCTTCTTCATGTCTATGAAGAGCTTCTTCATATACACGTATGGGCTGCCTATGGGGGCGCTGACAACCTCCACGGGCTGCCCACTAGTGGCCTGGCCGTAGAGCACTGCTGCCTTGACTCCTAGGCCGTACATCCCCCTAGTCTGCCTTATGACGTACTTACTGCTATAGAGCACCTTGCCGAAGGCGTTTGCTATCTCAGTAGCTGGAACCCCTATGCCGTTGTCTTCCACGGTTACAGTGTAGCGTGTAACCCTCTCGGAGCCCCCGGGTTCTAGGTCGGGCCTCTCCCTGATTATGATGGTTATCTCGGGCAGTATGCCGTGTGTATCAGTTGCGTCGAGAGCGTTCTCAACCAGCTCCCTCACAGTCTGGTAGAGCGCCCTAGTCGGGTTCGCGAAGCCCGCTAGCTCCTTGTTCTTGGCGAAGAACTCGGCTACGCTCATCTCCCTGTAGCGCTCCCTTGCCTCGCTAGCCTGCGCCGATGCCCTTGACCGTGACATAGGCTGGATACCCGCTTCTCAGTGTAGCCTAGAGGCTTTAAAGGAGGGGGGTACACCTGTTTTACTCGAGGCCTTCTAGCAGAGCCACCGCTAGGAGGGGCAGTATTATTGTTGCATCACCATAGACTACGGCCTTGCGTGCGGTGGGCTTAACCTTACCCCAGCTCACCGCCTCGCGGGGATGCGCTCCGCTGAGGCTACCATCGTACTCGACCGCAGTAGTGACATATACAACGTAGTCTAGGCCATCCCGGAACTGGCTCCACCATATAGTGTGGTGCTTACTTATTCCACCGCCTATTATGAGGGCCGTGGCGGCGCCCTCCCTGGGGAAGAAGAGGTCGGCAAGCCTCTTCATGTCCTCATAGTAGTCCACCTCCAGCCTATAGCCCCTTTGAGCCTCCATGAAGAGGGCGGTCCCGAAGGCTCCATCAGGCCACCCGGGGACGAACACGTCGGCCCCGCTCCTCCATGCAGCCGCTAGTATGCTGTTCTCGCCCTTCCCCTCCTCTACGAGCATCTCGCCAGCTAGCTTGAGTAGCTTGTATAGGGGCCACCTGCCGCTGCCCCTCTCTAAGGCCTTGGCGACGAGCCTTCTAACGAAGGCTTCAACTTTAGGCCCGTAATCGCTTACTGGTATGAATACATTGCCGAGACGATGATACCCCCTCTCGCGTAGCTCTGAGTCGTCGGCCTCAAAGTATCCCTTGAGGTACCTGCCACCCTCAGCTCTGGCTATGTCATGGTCGAGGGCCCCAGCCGTGGTTATTACAACGTTGAAAAGACCGCTCTCTATGAGTTGAGCTATCACCCCGCGGAGGCCCGTCGCTACGAGGTTAGCTGTGAACGAGATGATGCGCAGCCTGGACGACTTAATGCCCTCACGCAGAATCCTCGCCGCCTCGGCTAGATGCCCCGCCATGAAGCCGTGTATCCCCTCATAGAGCCTTATGAGCTCTGAGGCCTTCATGCCGGGCTTTATCCTAGCGTCAACCACGGGCTCCAAGTCTCCCACCGAGCCTACGATGAGGGGTCAGACTCTTCTTTTTAGCTTGCCCTCGACAACTGAGGGGGAACAGCTTGAGGGCCCGCATCCTGGTGGTTGCGTCTCCCACGATAGACATAGTCGGGGCCTCTAGGAGGCCTGGGGGGCCCGGGCTCTACGCTGCAGCTACTGCATCCTTCATGGGCTGCAGGGTGGAGGTCCTGGGCCCCCTGGGGCTGGAGGGGGCCCACGTGGTAGCCGAGGCTTATAGGCTCTTTGGAGCAGAGCTCCTGGGCCCCTTAGCGCCTGGCTGCCCCTACGTGTTCCACCACAGTTACACGCCGGAGGGGTCGAGGGCATCATTGATACTCTGCAGGCCGCCCCCTCTAGGCCCTGAAGCCCTAGGCTACGCCCGCGGGGGCTACGATGCCCTTCAAGTGTCGCCTGTGGGGTGCGAGGTGCCGCCCGCGATGGCGCCGCTCCTGGCGAGCGCTATCGGTGCAGGCGTGTCAGCAATAGACCTACAGGGCTACGAGCGCTGCTGGGGGCTTAGACCCCCGCTTCACGGATACGCACTGATACATGCGTCAACAGATGACACGCAGACGCCACCCGACCCTCCGCCAGCAGGCGCAATAGTATACACGATGGGGGCCCGGGGAGGAGTCATCATAACGAGGAGGGGCTCGAGGAGCCTACCTAAGCCCCCTAGGCTACACCCCGACCCCACGGGAGCGGGAGATATACTCGTCACAGCCACCCTCTGCATACACCTAACGGAGGGTGTCGATTTAGAGGACTCAGTGGTAAAGGCGGTATCCTACGTCCCCGATATACTCGATCACATAAATAATGTTATACCCTCACCTCGAGCCGACGGATAGCCTTAAGTTCCGAGGCCCGGGTTCCCCCCTACTCGCAGCCCTTACTCCAACACTCCTCGAGGGCCCTCTTAACTATGATTTCAGCCTTGGCCCGGGGGTTCTCTACGTTTATCTTATCCAGTATGAATGCCAGGTGGGACACGGCGCTCTCTAGGACGAGCTTACCCCTGTCGCTCTCCAGGTATCCAGGACCCTCCCTCACCAGTGGGCGTAGTATGGTGGCCACCTCCATCAGCGTGAAGGGGTCAGTAAAAGCACCCTCCAGCTGCATAGCCCTTCTCAAGGCGGCCTCCAGCGGGTCAACGTAAAACATCCAGCACTCCCCAAGACTCCAAGCTGGGAGCGGGTAATATCTCGCCCTACTTATCATACTAGCTAGTCGTACCCGACCCTGAAAGCGGGGACCCCTCCAACGAGATAACACCTGGAGAGTA
>JALSQM010000079.1 GCA_026985385.1 Acidilobaceae archaeon
ATCTGCAGGGGTGAGACCTACTGCCTCGTGGGTGAGACGGGCTGCGGTAAGAGTGTGACGGCGAAGGCCCTGACGAGGCTCATCAGGCCGCCCGGCAGGATAGAGGGGGGCGAGATATACTACTACAGGGACGGTGAGAGGATCAACATAATGGAGCTGAGCGAGGAGGAGTTGAGGGCTATCAGGGGCTCGGAGATAGCGTACGTCTTCCAGGATCCCACGGCAGCCCTGGATCCCCTCTACACGATAGGCTACCAGATAGCTGAGACCATGTACGAGCACGGGACGGTAGCCAAGATAAAGGAGGGCCTCCAGAGGGCCGCTGCGGTGCTTAAGAGGGTCCTCATGCCGGATCCCGAGAGGAGGGTTAAGAGCTACCCCCACGAGCTGAGCGGTGGCATGAGGCAGAGGGCCGTGATAGGTATATCGCTGAGCAACAACCCCAGGCTACTCATAGCGGATGAGCCGACCACAGCCCTCGACGCCACAGTCCAGGCCCAGCTCATGGATCTCTTGATGAGGCTCAGGGAGAGGGAGGGGCTCACGATACTGCTGATAACACACAACATGGGGCTCGTCGCCGAGGTCTGCGATAGGGTTGCGGTGATGTACGCTGGAACCATAGTTGAGGAGGCCCCCGTCTACGAGATATTCAAGAACCCACTCCACCCCTACACCCGCGCCCTACTCAGGGCCGTCCCGCACCCCGGTAGGAGGGTGGTGAGGCTAGAGGCCATACCTGGAACTGTTCCCAACCTCATAAACCCGCCTCCAGGCTGCAGGTTCCACCCAAGGTGCCCCCACGTCATGGATGTATGCAGGAAGGAGAAGCCACCCGAGATCTGGGTGAGCGATGACCACAGGGTTGCCTGCTGGCTATACGCAAAGTAGGGGGTGCACGCCGTGGGGGAGATCCTTGTAGAGGCTAGGAACCTCAAGAAATACTTCCCCGTCAAGGGGGTATTCCGCACGATAGGCTACGTGAGGGCCGTCGACGGCGTCAACTTAAAGATCGAGAGGGGCACGACTCTAGGCCTGGTGGGGGAGAGCGGCTGCGGCAAGAGCACGCTCGGCAGGCTCCTAGTGCGCCTCCTAGAGCCGACGGAGGGCGTGGTCTACTATCGGGGTAAGAACATCTACAAGCTCAAGGGCAGGGAGCTCCTAGAGTTCAGGAGGAGGGCACAGATAGTCTTCCAGGACCCCTACTCCAGCCTCGACCCGAGGATGACGGTGTTCCAGATTATAACCGAGCCCCTCAAGTACCATGGGATAAAGGTTGACGACCCCGAGAAGTTCGTTGTAGACCTCCTCTACAAGGTGGGCCTCAACGAGACCCACCTCTACAGGTACCCACACGAGTTCAGCGGGGGGCAGAGGCAGAGGATAGCCATAGCGAGGGTGCTGGCCCTCAAGCCCGAGTTCATAGTGCTCGACGAGCCCACGAGCGCCCTGGACGTGAGCGTCCAGGCCCAGATACTAGAGATGCTGAAGAGCCTCCAGCGGGAGCTGGGGCTGACATACCTCTTCATAAGCCACGACCTAGGGGTGGTGAGGTACATGAGCGACTACATCGCGGTCATGTACCTAGGCAAGATAGTGGAGTACGGGCCCGCTGAGGAGGTGTTCGAGAAGCCGCTACACCCCTACACCCAAGCCCTCCTCTCAGCCATCCCGCTGCCCGACCCAGTCGAGACCAGGAGGAGGAAGAAGATACGCCTCCAAGGCGAGCCCCCGAGCCCCATAAACCCGCCTCCAGGCTGCAGGTTCCACCCCAGATGCCCCCTTGCTAAGGATATATGCAGGAGAGAAGAGCCGCCACTCGTCGAGGTGGAGGACAGCCACTACGTCGCCTGCTGGCTGAGGAGGTAGAGGCCCCCCTTGCTCCTCTCGGAGAGGCTTACAGTCTTCGAGGCCAGGGGTAGACCCGAGCTGCTCCAGGCAGGGCTAGAGGCGATCATAGGCTCCTTCCTCGAGGGGAGGATCCAGGCCAGCCTACTAGTGGGGGAGCCCGAGGCTGAGGGGATCCTCCTGGGCTACTACCAGGCCGCCCCCCAGAGGCTCGAGGGCGGGGTGTGGAGGAGGATCACCGGCGGCTGGGAGGCCCATATAGGCCCGGGCACCTGGTACGTGGCAGCCGTGTTCGCCTCCGAGAGCCTCGAGGAGGCCGTGTGGCTCGGCAGGAAGATGAGCAAGTGCCTGGGGGGATCCTGGGGGGCCACGAGGATAGGGCCCCGCAGGCTGGCCGCCGGTGTGGTGGAGATGACAACAGACTCCGACCCACGAGAGGCCGAGCGCTGCGCAGCCGAGATGCTCGTGAAACCGGGGGGCGGCGTTGAGAGGCGGGGCCTGCCCGAGTCCGCCTCCAGGATTGAGAGGGCGTATAGGGAGCCTAGGTGGAGGCTCTTCGAGGGAGCCGAGCCCCTCCCCCATAAGGGTGTGGCTAGGAGGGGCCCCTACCACGTCAGAGTGGGGGTAAGCCTCCACGAGGGCTACATAAGCCTCGCGCGGGTAGACGGGGTCTTCATGGCGTCGCCTCCCAACGAGCCATATAACGCCATAGCCGCCATACAAGGCATGCCCCTGGGCCCCCAGGTGCTCCTCCTACTAGAATCCCGGCTGGCTGGGATGGCGGAGCTCTACGGCGTAGAGGCCAGCGACTTCTCTGAGGCCCTGAGGAGGGCCGTTGACCTAGGAGAGACGACGTAGCACCCCCAGGAGCCCCCTAG
>JALSQM010000080.1 GCA_026985385.1 Acidilobaceae archaeon
GTTCCTCCCCCTGACCCTGATCCTGGCCCATAGGAGCCCCTTATGGCCGTGCCAGGGGTGGCTGAGGCCGCTCGGCTCTGGTATCACAACGTAGTCGGGAGGCCTCTCCAGCACCTC
Organism: Acidilobaceae archaeon; assembly: GCA_026985385.1. Lineage (GTDB taxonomy): Archaea > Thermoproteota > Thermoprotei_A > Sulfolobales > Acidilobaceae > Calypsonella. The sequence goes on from JALSQM010000080.1 coordinate 118, forward strand.
GCCTGTGAGATAGCCGGTGCCGCACTCACCCCCTATCTCCTCGTCGGGGACGAAGGCGACCTCAACGCCCATGGCGGGCTCGGAGCCCTCTAGCTCGGCCAGCTTAAGGGCCCCCAGCACCGCGGCTATCCCGCCCTTCATGTCGCAGGCGCCTCTACCATAGACCCTACCCTCCCTGACAACGGGCTTGAACGGCTCGGTCACAGTCCACCCCGACCCGCCGGGGACTACGTCGTAGTGCCCATTGAAGTGCAGGATCCTCCTGCCGCCGCCGAGGGACGCCAGCACTATATAGCGGGGAGCCTCACCGGCCTCGGGGCACACCCTCCTCTGGTAGCCCTCGGGAACCCTCAGAATCCTAGCCCTAGCCCCCAGCTTCTCCAACTCACTGGCTAGGATCCTGGCAGCCTCCTCATAGCCCTCACCCGCCGGGGAGACCGTTGGTATCGATATGAGCCTCTCAAGGATTCCTATAGAGTACTCTACTGCCTCTCTTACTCTAGACTCCGCCATAGCACGCACCAGCCCTAAGTCTACACATCTCCCGGGAGGATTTAGGCTCGGAGAGCGGAAAATTAAAGTGTAAATCGATACCTATTCTATTCAATAGAGAAGCGTAAGGGGGGTAGGACACGTTTTCAAGCCTAGATTAACCCCCCATTACCGCTAAGCTCGTGGGTGCCGTCTCCGCCCGCGGGGTGGGGATTCTTGGCGCCCGGGGATCAAGCGTTGATACTGCCCCGCAGGGTGTATTTCGACGTACCCGCCTCGGAGGCCCTCCTAGACCTCTCAGCGGTCTACGGGCTCGCTAGGATGCTCGTAGTCTACGATAGATCCTCTAGGCTCGTAGTGGAGGGCCTTGCCGAGGCCCTGGAGTCGGAGGGCGTGTCCACTAGGCTCTACCAGGTTAGAGCCGCCTGCAGGGCTGCGGGGGCCTCCGAGGGTGATGTGAACGGTATAGTGGAGCTGCTCCGCTCCTGGGAGGCCGATGCACTCGTAGCCGTGGGTGAGCCATGCACGATCTGCGCCTCCAAGCTGGCGCTCCTCAGGCTGCATAGGCCCACCCTGGACCTAGCGAGGATTACCCTCGGGAGCCGCCTCGGAGTGGAGGCCTCGAGGCCCCTGCTCATAGTCGTGCCCGTGGGTGGCTCGAGGGGTAGGGAGGCTGACTGGCTGGCCGTCCTTGACCGCGGCGCCTCGGTGGATCTAGTCGTGAACAGGGAGCTCTCACCCTTCGCTGTGGTGCTTGACCCCGCCCTCACGGCACCCTCCCCCGAGAGGGAGGCCATGGTAGATGTTTACCTTGACTCCCTCGTCCACTCAATGGAGGCCCTCGTGTCGAGGTTGGCCACCCCCATAGGGGAGGCTGTAGCCCTGAGGGCCGTTAGGGAGCTAGTCAAGCTGGCGCCTAGGCTTGCTAGGGAGGAGCCGGGCGAGGTCTGGAGGGACTACATAGTAGCGTCCGCCCTCGGCGCGGCTGCCACGGCGTTCGCCTCAGTGTCACTGACATGCGCTATCGCATTCGCCGTCCAGGAGAGGTTCGGTACACCCCACGGGCTAACTGCCGCCATCCTACTCCCCCACACCCTCAAGCTCTACGAGGAGGAGAGCGCCCAGGCCAGGTCGAAGCTCTCAGAGCTAGTCGCTATCCTGGAGAGAATCGATGGCCAGCCCTCTCTAGGCAGGGCGCACCTACACGTTGAGAGGATCCTGGAGACCCTGGGAGCCCCGAGGAGGCTCAGGGACCTAGGAGTGCCCGAGGCCGAGTTCGAGGGGGAGGTTAGCCGCCTGGCCGAGAGGGCCCTCTCTATGCCCATAGCCCTCCAGGCCCCTGTCAGGCTCAGCGTTGAGACGGTGGCCCGGCTACTGAGAGAAGCGTACTAGAGGTGCTGGAGGATCACGGCACCCGCTATGCCTGCCAGTAGGAGTAACCCGAAGGCCAGTGCGAGCCTCGCAGCCCGGGGGTCGGCGTCGGGGGGAGCTTTTCCTCCATCGAACATCGCGTAGACACCCGCGGCCACTGGCGCGGAGGCCAGCGCCGCCAGCGAGGCCCAGGGAAGCAGGCCCGCCGAGGCTTCGAGTACCAGCAGGATGTACGCCAGTGCGATCAGAGCCTTATGGAGGCGCACGCTCCTAGCCCACCCGAGGCGTACGGCGAGCGTTTTAACACCGGCCTCGGAGTCGGTTGTTATATCCCTTATGTTATTTGCTAGGAGTACATCCACCACGAGTAGGGTGAAGGGTATAGAAGCGGCGAGGACCCCCAAGCCGGCCCGGCCCGTCGCGGCAGCGGCTCCGCCGGCGAACATGAGCGACCAAGCGGCCAGCACGGCGGCCTCCCCCAGCCCCGTATACTTCAATCTAAGTGGGGGCCCCGTGTATTCGACGGCTAGCACCGCTCCCGCCAGGCCTAGGAGGATTGGTAGGGGGCCCACCGCCGATGCTATAAGCGCCCCAAGTGCTAGCCCCGAGACTGCTAGGGCGGTCGAGGCGCCAAGCAGGCCCTTTGGGGTCATCAACCCGTGCACGATGGGGTGTAGCCTGTAGGTGACGGTACCCGAGCCCGGCCTATCCACGCCGCTCAGGGCGTCGAAGTAGTCGTTGTAGAGGTTAGCCGCTGCGTGGAGTAGGACTACGCCAACCAACGCTAGGAGGACGGGGTAGGCCTCTATGGAGCCCCCGAGCCACCACGCGTAGAGGGCCCCCGATGCAACCGCTATAAGGCTCATGGGGAAGCTCCAGGGTCTAGTGGCGGCGAGGTAGTCCCGGACCCCGGCCACCGCTCGACACCACTCCTGCGTGGTTGCAAGGGAGCTGCCCCCCATATAACTATCCATGCGTCCAGGCCCCTGGGGGAGAGGTGCCCAGGCCTGGTAGGGGGCTACTTGGAGGCGAGGATCATAGAGTACGTCGCCAGGCTAGCCGTGGGATTCGAGGACATCGACAGCTTCAACTCGCCCATACTATCGAGAGTGTACCTAGAGGCCGTCAAGAATGTAGCATTGAGGGTGGCGGTTGAGAGGGGCGGAGTCTACTACTGCGGCATCTGCGGCCGGGGACCCTACCGTAGGAAGGGCTTATACCTCCACCTCAAGAGGATGCATGGAGAGGAGATTCTAGACCTCGTCTCGGAGGAGGTTAGGAGGATCTCCTCCCTCGCAAAGAGGCGGGGGAAGGTTTGATCAGCCTATACCCGGATGGAGTCTCAACCACAACTGCATCCACCTTAACGTTATCATCTAGTAGCTGAGCCTTACCCTCGAAAACGTAGAACCTACCCCCCACCTCGTACCACTTGGCGTTGCCTAGATCCCCCCCGCCCCCGAGGCTCTCTATTACACCCACCCTACGCAGGGGCTCTGGCCTGTAAGACAGCGGTCTAGACCACGTGTAGCGGGGGGCCGCACCTATGATCCTCTTGGCCTCTCCATCGTCTATCATTACCTCTAGGTAGTCGCCGCGAGCACTCCTGGCCTCCTCCTCCGCGAGCCTTAGCAGAGCCTCCACGGGATCCTTATGTGACACTAGCACCTCCCTCTCCGAGGCAAGCTCGAGGACCCCCAGCTCGACGGGGCCCACTCTGAGGGTCGAGGCCTTGTACCACCTAACTAAAGCCTTGAAGCCCCTCCTGGGCACGGCGTCCCCCCAGGCTAGTACGCCGGGCTCCGGATTTAGTTTAAACTACCCGCCGCCCTCGGGCAACGCGGTGGAGGGCTTGACTGCGCCCACTCTGGACCTGGGGGAGAGGATCAAGAGGATCGTGGGTGAGACGGCCTTCACGTTCCTCGCCCTGGCGAGGGAGTACCGTGAGAGGGGTAGGAGGGTCATAAGCTTCGGCATAGGCCAGCCCGACTTTGTGACGCCCTCGCATATAAGGGAGGCCGCCAAGAGGGCGCTCGACGAGGGCTTCACGGGCTACACCGAGACCGCGGGGATCCCCGAGCTTAGAGAGGCCATAGCCGAGTACCTCAATAGTAGGTATGGAGCCGACGTTAAGCCAGACGAGGTAGTGGTTACTACGGGCGCTAAGACAGCCATATTCATAGGAATGGCTGCATACATCAGGCCCGGCGATGAGGTTGTGATACCCGAGCCCAGCTACTACGCCTACGCCCAGGTGGCGAGGATGTTCGATGCTAAGCCCGTGTTTGTGCCGATGAAGTTCGAGCCCGGCAAGGGCTTCAGCATAGACATGGAGGCTGTAGAGGAGGCTGTGACTCCTAGGACTAGGATAATAGTTCTCAATAACCCCCACAACCCCACGGGGACAGTCTTCACGCCAGAGGAGGTTGACGAGCTATACGAGTTCGCTAGGAAGAGGGGCGTCATGATACTAGCCGATGAGATCTACGATAACTTCCTCTTCAATGGAGCCAGGTTTAAGAGCGTCCTGGAGCACAGTGATTGGAGGGACTACCTGATATACGTCAACGGCTTCTCTAAGACCTTCAGCATGACCGGGTGGAGGCTAGGCTACCTAGTCCTGAGGAGGGAGGTCATACCCAGGATCCTCGACCTCGCAGTGACCGTCTACAGCTGCGCACCCAGCTTCGCCCAGAAGGCCGGGGTCGAGGCCCTCAAGGGCGACTGGACGCCTGTGCGCGAGATGGTTAAGACCTTCGAGGAGAGGGCTAGGATCCTCTACAGCATCCTCTCGAAGGCGCCGGGGATAGAGGCGTACATGCCCCAGGGAGCCTTCTACATGTTCCCAAGGGTCAAGACCCTCATGGACGCCCTAGGCCTCGACGACGACTCCTTCGTTAGAAGGCTCCTCGACGAGAAGGGAGTCCTAGTACTGCCTGGCACGGCGTTCCCCGACAAGGCCGGGGCGGGCTTCGTGAGGATAAGCTTCGCCACATCAACAAAGGAGGTGGAGGAGGGGGCCAGGCTCATAGTTGAGTTCGCCGAAGAGGCCATGTCCTCGTCCAAGAGGTAGCGGCGCCCCTGGAGTACCTTTTAGCCGGGCCCGGCTCTCCTCAGCCTCTCTTATACCCTATTTTCCTGAGGAACTCTATCCTCCACCTCTTATCCTCGTCTCCCTCGACTCCAACGGGCTTATAGCCGTCTGCCACGCCTAGGAGGGCCCTCTGCTCGCCTAGGTCGGCTACTATAACCTTGACGGGATTAGCCGTAGCGACGTCCACGGAGACAACCTCCATGACATGCTTTATCCTATCCAGCACGTTTATAGGCCACCCCTCCCTGATGTAGACGACGAAGACGTGGCCGGCCGCTATCCTCTTACAGGCCTCCACAGCCAGGTTCTCCAACTCCCCATTGTTACCGTCATGGCGTATTAGCCTCTTACCGCTAGCCTCGCAGAGAGCTATTCCAAACTTTATCGTCGGGCAACTCGTCACCAGGGCCTCGTAGAGGTCCTCGACAGTCTTTATGAAGTGCGTCCTCCCAATTATCACGTTAGAGCCCTCGGGCACGGGGATATCAACTACCTCGAGTCGAATGCCCCCGGACAAGGCTGGATCCCCCGGGGAGGGGTATACCTTGAAGGACTGGGTTTTCAGAGGGAAAAAAGCCTATAGTGGGGCGGGGCTATTCCCTGAGGGCTACTCTGGCGCCTGTCCTACGACGTTGAAGTACGCTATTGCAACGTAGATTAGTGGTACCTGTGGGGACGCATATACTCCAGCCGGGAAGCCCTCGTCTGGGCTGGTGTAGCCTACTATCACGCTGTAGCTGTTCGGCTCGTATACCAGCATCTCGACTAGGTAGAGTCCCGCGGAGGCCTGTGTGGCGTCGTATGTCAGCCTATAGATGTGGGCTCTCCCAACGCCGAATATTGCAGGCTTCACCTTTAGGCCTCCACTGCCTGTTAGTGGTATCACCGCGTAGTCTAGCAGCAGGGCGGGGCTGTAGTAGGGTGCTATGTAGGTGTTGACCTTCACGCCCTTAGCTCCCGCGCTGACGGTGTATTGGTTGGGGAATATGAACCTCCCGAAGCCGAGTACTATGAAGGGCGCCTCCCCCTCCTTATCGCTGAACTTCTGGTGCACGACGAGCCAGTAGTAGGCGTATGGCTTGCCCGTCACCAGAGGCCTCGCCGGGTCTAGCGGTGCCATGAAGGAGGCTATCCCAGGCAGCGGGTAGTCGAAGTACCCGTAGACACCCACCTCGTAGGGTATGGTGAGCTTAGCCCCTAGGACTGCTGCGTCTATGTAGGTGGCGTAGTGTGTGTCGAGTACTCCCCAGTAGTTCACACCCGGCCCTATGAGGCCAGCGTCGTAGTCCGCCGCAGTATCGCCCCACTCAACTACGACCTGGACGGAGCTGGAGATCGCCGCGGCGCTCGCGGGTATGGCTAGTGGGTAGACGCGCCAGTCCCCAACCTCGGGCCTCCACGACTGGTCTAGAGCCGGCCTGAAGGCGTAGTTGTCGTAGAGGTAGCCCTGCGGCTCTCCCGTTATTACCCAGATGTGCCTCTGCCACGGGTTCACGACCTTAGCAACGGGGATGCTGACGGGCACGTGTATCAGGGTGCCGCTGACGTTGACCACCAGGTAGGCCTCGTATATACCGGGCATAGCGTTCGGCGGCACGCTTATCGTGACGTTGAACTCGGCCGTACTGGTGCTAGAGGATACACTGGAGGGCTCCTTCAGCATCCCGCAGTCACTGGCGTTGTATATATCAGCTGCTCCGGTGAGGGGCATCGGGTTCACACTCATGTTGAACCACTCGTTGGAGAACACCCTCAGCTCTAGTGCTAGGTGGGCGCTCGCCAGGATCGTGGTGAGGTTTAGCCCGGTGTAGTTAGCTACGGCCTCGGCGGCCCTGAGTATGGCGGCCTGCGGGTCTCCTAGCTCTAGGTGGTAGACAGGGCCTACCCTGTAGTCGTAGTTGAGCCTCGAGGTCTCGTAGTAGTAGCCGTTGGAGCTGTTGTAGGCGTCTATCACCGTGTCGTTGTTAAGGTCGAACCATACGACTAGCTCCCATATGGCGTCTATCTTATTGTGGCCGGGGTTCGGCCTCCCATCGGGCTGCTGCGCGAAGTAGTAGAGGGCCGGGAACGCTATGTGTATCACGGTGAGGTTGCCCTTAAGTATCTCCTGCTCGGCCTGGCCTGTTAGAGGTATCGCTATCCTAGAGCCCGCGGGTATCGCTGATATGTTCACGTAAACGGTGTCGCCGCTGCCTCCCAGGAATAGGCTGGAAGCGTTAACGCTTATGACCGAGCCGTTGCTGGCCGCTGACACGAGCCTAGCGGCGCTTAGGTTGAGAAGGCTAGCGAGGCCTATCTCACCCGCCTTCATGAGTGTGTAGTCGCTCAGGTTAGCTGAGACATTGGAGGCCCCTATCCCCTCGATGTAAAGCGTCACATTCTTCTCCTGGCCCGGCAGCATTACTCCTGGATACACGGCGGTATCGCTTATAGTCCTATTGACGGCTGTAATGATGTCCTCCGGTGTCACACCGAGCATCGCAGCCATTGTCTCGTCGAAGTTCTCGAGGACGTTGAGGACGCTGTCATAGCTGTAGACTATGTAGCCTCCCTCCTCTATTATCTCGACTGCCTTGGAAACGTTCACGAAGCCACTGCCCTGGCTGAACGGGTCGAAGCCCATGTCTACAGCGCTGCTCTTGAGGATAGCCTTGACGAGGCTGGGCGTGGGCGTTATGTTGGCTTCCCTCAGAGCCTCTATGATTAGCGCGGCGGCTCCAGCTGTCATGGGTGTGGCCTCGCTGGTTCCTCCGAAGAGTTCGTAGGCGTAGGTCCCATTGTATGGGGCGTCTATCGCCCTATCGCCTGCCCACTCGAAGCTCCCGATGTCTATTACGTCGGGCTTGGGGTAGCCGAACTCCGTTGGGCCCCTATCGCTCCAGCTAACGACTAGGCCGTAGCCTCCGGGTAGGTAGGTGGCGTTCCCTATCCCGTAGGCGGGCCTGTAGTAGAAGTCCGTGGCGGCCCCGACCGTTATGACGAATGATGCAGCGCCCGGGTAAGTCACGCTACCGAAGCCTGGGCCTCCGTTACCCGCCGCGTGGACTATGACTGTGCCGCTCACGAGGGTTATGTAATCCTCCCAGAGGCTCGTTGGGTCAGCATCGCTGGCATAGCCGTTCCAGAGCAGCCAGCTGCTGCCCCAGCTGTTGCTTATCACGTCAACCTGGTGCTTGCCCGTGTAGCTCCAGGTGTAGGTTGTAGCGTTGACCTGGTCGAAACCGGCCAGCCATAACTCGGCTGTTATCACGTCACCGTTCCATAGGGCGACAGCTGCCCCGACACTGGCGTTGGGGGCTATGCCGGGCATCGTGGTGGTGAAGTTCACACCGGGAGCCGTGCTCTCGATGTACCTCTCAGTCTTACCGCTGGCCGCGGCCACGTGGGCGCAGCTGGTGCCGTGGCCGTAGAAGTCGTAGAGGAAGTCGACCCACCTACCGTGGGCGGTGTCAACGCCGGGGACGACGTAGGCCGTGGGCTCCCAGTCGCTCATCCAGTCTAGCCCGTAGGGCGTGCTGGGCCCGAAGACGCCCCAGTAGTCGTAGAGGGCGCCTGCGAGGGCCCCAGCGCTGAAGTCTGGGACGCCATCCCCGGTGAAGTCCCTGGCGGCTACGACGTGGTTGGGGTAGTCGAGGGCGGGCTCATCGGTGAAGCTGTAGTCGACGAGGGACTCGCTTGCCTCGGGTATCGCTCCACCAGTTATGTTGTTGAGAACCTTCATTACAAGGTAGTAGGCCGTGGAGAGGTCTGGGTAGACGGTGTCGAAGGTCCCGTCCCCGTTGGTGTCCGCAAAGGCCACAGGCACGGTATACTCTATTACGCCGTAGAAGGGTATACCCTTATCCAGGTAGTATACCTCCACGTACTGGAAGGCTAGGCCGAAGGTCACGTTACCGCTTGTCGAGGGTATCTTGTAGGTCACATTAACTATCGGCACCTGGGCCGTTGCAACCTTGCCTGTTAGGAAGTTCAGGGCTGCCGCGAATGTGGAGTTAGTGGCGTAGATGTTTCCATTGAAGAAGAATAGGAGGTACTTGCCCTCATACACGGGTGTTACGTTGATTGCGGTGGAGTTGACCTTAGCTGCGGGGAACAGGAGTGTGAGGCCTAGCTCGTCGGCGTCGAATATTAGTGGAGTGCCGTCGGGGGCCTTCGCGACCTTAGCATCACCTAGGTCGGGGGATCCAAGGTCTACGCCCGTGTCGACGATGCCAATCTTAACTCCGTACCCGCTAATGTTATAGGTCTTCCAGACGTACCTAGCCCCCAGCAGGTCGGGTGCACTGTAGATTAGGTAGGGATCCCCTCCACCGGCGGGCCGCGCCTCGGGCTGCGGCGCCCTCAGGGGGGTAGTGGGGGCGCCAGTCATCCTGGCCCAGGATCTCTCGCTGAGCAGGTTAACGAGGCTCTTCTGCTCCTCGATCCTCACGACGAAGGGGAGCTTCGCCAGCTCCTCTACCTGGCTCTTACTCGCTAGGGCGAATGCGACGCTGAGCCCACTTGTCTTCATAACGGAGGTTACCCTGTATACCTTACCCTCTATCACCCTCAGGGCGGCATCGCCGCCGCGGTAGTAGACCGCTATCCTAGCCAAGCCGCTGGGCCCGGCTACCTTCCTCGCTCCAGCTGCGGAGAGGAGCCTTACTACGGCGTTGTCTATCTTCTCATCGCCGACAATAGCGTTATACGCGCTACCCTTCAATAGCTCCGGAGCTATCTTGGCTTGAGGCTTCGCGCTTGGAGATACCCGGGGAGTATATGCCGCCGCTAGCGGGGTGGCGATCGAGGCTACCATGACGACGATCAACGCGAGGGCCATCACTAAGACTAGCTTAGGGGTTCTACCCTTCAAGGCCATGCTCGACCCCACGCTACACTCAAGTATCCAGAGGAGGGCCTCCACTCCCTTAAAAGCGTTCTACCATTAGGTGAGGGAGAGGCGTTAGGGTGAGTTAAGGTTCCCGGTATACCCTAGGCTTCAACCCCCTCCTCCCGAGCTCGAGTCTAGCGTGGGGGTAGAGCGTGAGAACCTCCGGCTCCACCTCTCCTGGGAGGCGGGGGTCTATACTAGCAATCCTCTCGAGCAGCCTTGCCACGGCCTCTGGAGGGTCTAGGCCCACGACGAGGGCGGGCCTATAGTCCCTCCCGGGTTCGAGGCCCGCCTCTGCGAGCTTCTCTAGAGCCCTCAGCTGGAGGTCCAGGGCCCAGGGGGCGGCTCCTGTGACCTTCCCGAAGGTCTCGGGCTCCGCGGCCTTTATTGAGACCCTGAAGAAGACCCTCCCCCTACCGGCCCTCGATACCAGCTCGAGGGGGTCAACCCTACCGGCCCCTATCAGTATACCGTTCGTCTCGACGACGAAGACCGTCGAGGGCATATTCCTCACAACCCTAGCCGCTAGGTCGATGAGGTGGCTCCACCCTATCGTCGGCTCCCCTCCGGTGAGCCTCGCGACGTAGACGGGCTTCCCCCTCGCGGTCCGGATGAGCCTCCTAGCCGCGGAGGCGGGCTCCAGTAGCTCCCCGCCTGTGGCCCTGAATGCGAACCTCCAGGCCCAGCAGAACGCGCAGCGCAGGTTACACCCTATAACGTCGCCTGCCACGTTACCGCCATAGTGCCTGCTCCACCTGAACCTGGCATACCTACGCAGCTGCACGCCGCCCCTCCACGGGGCTACGAGGGGCTCTATCCTCTCAGCGAGCAGCAGTGGGTCGAAGCCGCCCGTCCCGCGCACACCCCCGCACAGCATGAAGTCTCTGCTGGGCACTAAGCCCCGCCTATAGGCGCCCGGTGATCCTAGGGTGCTGCGGGTCTAGGCATTGAGGGCTGTGCTGGTAGGCGGCCTGGGCTTCCTGGGGGCCGCTCTCGCCGAGA
>JALSQM010000081.1 GCA_026985385.1 Acidilobaceae archaeon
AACAGGGGTGACAGCGGCCTTCCTAGCTAGGAGGGCGAGCCTAGGCCTGCCCCTGAAGCCACTCCACACAGCCAGCGCCGCCGCATTCACCGTGGGTAAAGCGGGCGAGGAGGCGTACAAGGCCCTCGGAGAGGGCATGACAGCAATTGACGTGCTAGACCGCATCCCATCCGTGGTGGAGTGGAGTAGGAGGATGCCCCTCCACTGCCAGCCCCCGGATAGCCGGCTTTAGCCCCCCGCAGCCGCTCTCCCCCCGGGGTGTTTGAGGCGTGGCCGGCAAGCTCCTCGTGGAGGTTCCGGAGTATGAGGTGGTTGAGAGGGTAGACCTCCCCGCCAGGGAGACAGCGGTCATAGTCGTTGATATGCAGAATGACTTCGTTAACCCCAAGGGCAGGCTATTCGTGCCCACAGCGCCTAAGACAGTCGAGCCCATAAAGAGGCTCCTCGAGAAGGCTAGGAGCGCGGGGGCCCGCGTCTTCTACACGCAGGACACGCACTACGATGACGATCCCGAGTACCGTATCTGGGGGGAGCACGTGCGCTACGGCACCTGGGGCTGGCAGATAGTAGACGAGCTTAAGCCACAGCCCGGCGACATCGTCGTAATGAAGACTAGGTACGACGGCTTCTACGGGACACCCCTCGACGACCTCCTGAGGGTCTACGGGATAAAGAACACGGTCATAGTCGGAACCGTAGCCAACATCTGCGTGCTCCACACAGCGGCAAGCGCTGCCCTGAGGTGGTATAAGGTCGTAATACCCATCGACGGGATAAGCGCGCTCACGGACTTCGACCTACACGCAACGCTCAGGCAGGTGAACTGGCTCTACAAGGGCATAATAGTGAGGAGCGTTGAGGGGATAAACTTCACGTAGGAACCCGGGGAGCCCCGAGGGCGGGGCGATGCCGTGATCGCCGGCGCCGAGGCCCCGGTGAGGAGCAGGCTAGGCTGGCAGCCCCGCCCTACTCTAGCTTATCCAGGTCGTCTAAGTCTATCTCTATCACCTCGCCCTCCCTGGGCTCCCCGCCTCCCTCCTCCGCGGGCGGAGCAGCCTCCGTCTTGATCTTCTTAATCACCGCTCTCCACGTGTAGCCGCAGTTTGGACACTTGAAGCTACCCATTATCGTAACCGTTATCCTGCCCTTCTTGTCGGGGAACGGGGATACGAGGGTCCAAGTCTTAACGGGCTCGGTGACCCTCGTACCGCAGCGCGGGCACACGAATGGGTCCTTCTGCTTCCTCCCCCTAGCCATGGCTGGCCCCCAGTCACCCGGGGTGTGCTACTCCAGTTTTATCTCGAAGGTATAACCCGACTCCAGGAGCGTCGATGCAATGGGGTAGATGAGGGTGCCGAGCCTCCTCGGCCCCACGCTCGGCCTCGGAACGGGTATCTCGACTAGGTACTCCGCGGAGTTGCTCGTCATACCCCTTACATAGGCCCTCACGCCCACGGGCCCGTGTAGTGGGTGGCGTATCGCCGCTATCTCCCCGCTCCTCATCTCGGCCGAGGACTCGATCTTCCTCCTGACATCCTCGACCTCGTCGGGGCTCGAGACGCCGTGCACTATCACCCTTATCCTAGCGGGCGCCACCTCGTCGAGGATCCTGAAGCCCCTCCTAACCAGCTCCCTATTGGGTATGAAGTAGACCGCACCATCGCCCTCGACGACCGTGTGTATGTAGCGTATCTCCCTCACCCTACCAGCGGCTAGGCCCTCAACCACTATGAAGTCCCCGGGCCTCACCATCCTCTCGGCGAGTATGGCGTAGTAACTGAACATGTTCACGATATTATCAGCGTTAGCCACCAGTATGATGCCTATGAAGAGTATGGCAACAGCCCAGGCGGCCGTGGCCCCGGTTATTATATAGACTATTATCGCCAGGACTATCGTCCACACGGCTAGGCTCGTGAACCTGTAGAGCCTCTCGACCGCATCGGGCTCCAGGGCCCTAATACCGGCGAGCCTCCTCAGTATACCATAGTAGAGGCGGAGGCCAAGGTATGTTAGGAGGGCTGTTATCAGCGAGTAGACAGCCTTCGCTATAACAGGGTAGGCGTGGAGTATGCTCCTCGCCTCCTCGAGCCAGGCCAGGGCACTCGTAGGGTCAGCCATGGGCTTCAACCCCCCTAGAGCAGCTTAGCCACATCCCGGAGGACGTCCCTCCTAGTGATTATAATAGGCATCATGCCCTCCTCTAGGTAGGGGACCTCCCTGGGATCCTTGAATTCACCCTCATGGTATACCAGCAGCAGCTTAGAGCCCCGCGGCAGCACCTTCTCGAGCTCCCTAAGACTCTTACCCCTGAGGGGACTCGTCGACCGCACGACCCCTGAGACTATGAGGAAGTCCCCCTGGAGGGCTGGTATGAGCTCCACTATCGAGTACTGGCCCTGGATGTAGGAGAATATTATGTTAGCGGCTATCTGCCTCTCAGCTATGACGCCCTCGACGCCGAGCATTGAGAGGAGCCTGGAGGTCTCGGGGTTCCTGACCCTAACGAAGATCCGGGGGATCCTGTACATCTTAGCTATGGCTGCTATGAAGAGGTTCACCTCATCCCTATCGGTGGCCGCTACTACTACGTCGTACGTCGAGAGGTCTATCTCATCGTAGAGGCTGGGATCGGTTGCATCCCTCACAACACCCATCACATCGGCTTCATCGCTTAGGGAGACTATCCTCTCCTCATCCTTATCGACAACCGTGACACTATGCCCTATCTCACTCAGCCTCTTAGCCAGTAGCCTCCCAACCTCGCCAGCGCCAATGATTAGTATCCTCACGACTCCGCTCCCGTCCCCAATCCCCGGTTGGGCGGGGATGCGAGTTATATAACGTGAGCCCCCCGCCTAGCCCTGGTGGCCTGCTTGGAGGATACAGCCTTCGAGATCGTGGGTGTCAGGGGCTTACCCGCCCTGGATAGTAGGGGGAGGCCCACGGTCAAGGCGATAGTTGAGACGCGCGGGGCCCGGGGGGTTGCGATAGCGCCTAGCGGCGCCAGCACCGGCTCGAGGGAGGCCGTGGAGCTGCGGGACGGCGGTAGGGCCTGGAAGGGCCGCGGGGTGGGCCTCGCCCTCTCCAGGATAGAGACAGTCATAGCGCCGGCTCTGGTGGGGCTGGACTCGAGGGATCAGGCGCTGGTGGACTCGACCCTCATAGCGTTGGACGGGACCAGCAATAAGTCGTTCCTAGGGGGTAACACGACGACCGCTGTCAGCATAGCGAACGCTAAGGCGGCAGCCGCCACGGCGGGGCTGCCCCTCTACAAGTACCTGGGGGGCCCAGCCGCTAGGGTGCTACCCACGCCCCTCATGAACGTGATCAACGGGGGGGCCCACGCGGGTAACCCCCTCGACCTCCAGGAGTTCATGATAATCCCCGTGGGCGCCTCGAGCCTCCTAGAGGCGCTCAGAATGGCCTCGGAGGTCTACGAGGACCTACGCAGCATCATAGCCGAGAGGTACGGTAAACAGGCGACAGCGGTCGGCGACGAGGGGGGCTTCGCCCCGCCGGTGTCTAGGTCAAGGGAGGCCCTGGACCTGCTCGTGGCAGCGATAGAGAAGGCGGGCTACACCCCGGGCAGCGACTTCCTCCTAGGCATAGACGCTGCAGCCAGCCAGTTCCACAGGGACGGCGCCTACATACTCGAGGGCGAGGGCCTCAAACTAGATAGGAGCGGGCTCCTAGAGTACTATGAGGGCCTCCTCAGCGACTACCCCATCGCCTACCTCGAGGATCCCTTCAGCGAAGATGACTGGGAGGGCTTCAAGGAGGCGACGAGGAGCCTGGGATCGAAGGCGCTAATAGTGGGGGACGACCTCTACTGCACTAACCCCCAGATACTGGCTCAAGCCATCCCGGAGGGACTCACTAACGCGGCGCTCCTCAAGGTGAACCAAGTGGGTACGCTGACGGAGGCCCTCGAATACAGCAGGATAGCAGGCCTAGCTGGCCTCAGGGTTATAGTTAGCCATAGGAGCGGTGACACGGAGGATCCCTTCATTGCAGACCTAGCAGTGGCCCTGGGCCATGGGCTGATAAAGACTGGGGCTCCGGCGCGCGGTGAGAGGACCTCCAAGTATAACAGGCTAATAGAGGTGGAGGATGAGCTGGGCTCCGCCGCTAAGTACGCGGGTAAAGAGCCCTTCAAGAGCCCACATTAAGCCCCTCCATGTAAAGCCTTTTTAAATCGCGCCGCCACCCCTACCCGGCGCTCACCCAGCCCTACAAGAGGCGATGAGTGTTGGCTGACAGCCAGACCTACCTAGTACTGGTAACCGCTCCAAGCGGTGACGCTGAGAGGATAGCGAGGAGTATCGTGGAGGAGAGGCTCGCCGCCTGCGTCAGCGTAGTTAGGGGCCTCCGAAGCATCTACTGGTGGGAGGGTAAGATCGAGGAGTCCGGGGAGGATCTTCTACTCATAAAGACTAGATCCGATGCCCTGGAGGATCTGGTTAACGCCATCAAGAGGATTCACCCCTACGAGGTCCCGGAGATAATTGCGGTCCCCATAGTTGGGGGTCTCCGGGAGTACTTGGAGTGGGTTGTCGGCGAGGTGAGGCCCCGTGGCAGCTCTAGTGGGCCCTAAGCTCGTGGAGGAGCACATTAGGAGGAGTAAGCTCCTGCAGGTGGCGTGGGAGAAGCTCACGAGGGACGAGGAGGTAGAAGCGCTCCTGAGGATGGCTAATATAAACGCTGTGGCGAGGCTGCTCTACAACGACCACGGCCCCATGCATGCTAGGATAGTCGCGGGCAGTGCCCTTGAGATAGCAGATATACTCTTCCAATCCGGGCTACTGCCCACCAGCGTCCAGCAGGGCACTGCGGCGGGCCTCGACGAGGCGAGGCTTATAATACTCCTCGCAGCCTACCTCCACGACATAGGGAATGCGTTGCACCGGGAGAACCACGAGTTCGCCGGGAGCCTCATGGCCATGAGGATACTCGATAGGCTGCTGCCCGAGATACTGCCGAGGGAGCCCCTTAAGAGGCTCAAGATGCTGGAGATGGAGGTTGCACACGCGATATACGCCACCCACCCGGCGGTCGAGGCCCTAACCCTCGAGGCCAGCATAGTTAAGGTTGCCGACGCCACCGACATGGCGGAGGGTAGGGCCCGCTACCCCTACAAGAGGGGTAAGAGCGACATACACGCCATATCAGCGCTCTCAATAAAGAAGGTAGAGCTCTCCCGGGGGGAGGAGAAGCCCCTCAGGATCTCCGTCTACATGAGTGACAGGGCAGGCTACTTCCAGATCGAGAGGGTCCTCCTACCCAAGGTTCAGAGTAGCCAGTTGAGGGGGCTACTAGAGATAGAGCCCGTCGTCGACGGTACGAGGGAGAGGCTCATAATCCCCTAGACTTGAGGGCCTCCGCTACAGCGCTGCGGAAGACCTTATCGGAGCGCAGCAGCCAGGTGTACATCCTATCCTCGGAGCCCCCCAACACGGCGCGCCGCCCCTCCAAGTCGAACTCTACGAGCAGCCAAGCGCTACCCACGGGCCTGGCGCTGCCGGGGTCGAGCCCCCTCACTATGGTGGAGGCGTAGACGTGCTCCCAGCCCCCCACAGGCTCGCGGGCGGGGTAGATGAGCCTCTTGAGCTTCCACCTGGCATGCCTCACAGCCCACCTAGCCAGGCCTCCCCTCAGAGACTCTAGGTCACGCAGCTGCCTCGCTATGTCGACGCGGGGCCCGAGGATCCTCGCGGAGAGAGGGGCCTCCCTGGCTAGGAGATCCGCCGGCCTCAATAGGAGGACGAGCCTCGCATCGACCTCCACGCTACCCCAGAAGTAGGCGTCCAACCCCACTAGCCTCCCCTTGAAATCGGCGATATTATAGGGTACGGCGAGCCTCAAAGGGCAGGCCCCACACGAAGCCCCGACTCCAAGGGTTTTAGCGGTACACGATCCCGAGAGTCCCACCGCCCGTTATCCGGTGAAATCGGTGAAAGGGGAAAAGATAATTATTCTCTAGCGCCCACTTGAAGCTTACGAGTCCCCGGTGGGGTGTACGTGTTTTGACGCGTAGGAGTAGGGCTAGGAGCATCTCGACCGCCGCGGCTGCCACCATTATAGTCATCATAATAATTATCGGCGTGGTAGCAGGCTACTACGCTTATCACTCACACAAGGCTAAGACAACCACCACGGCGACAACAACGAGTCCAGGGAAGCCGGCGGCGACAACTACCACTACGACGAGCCCGGCAGCGAGCACCACCAGCGCCCCCGCCGCTACAACCACTACGACAACTACAACAACGAAGCCTACCACCACTACTACGACCTTCGCTGGCCCCAAGGCTCTAGTCATAGAGACGAGTAAGGCGGTCGTCGTAGTAGGGCCCAAGGGCGCTAAGGTGCCGAAGCTGCCGAGTGGGAAGCCGATAATCGCGGTTGTCTACCAGGTCAATAAGACTGCGACGAAGCCTGTCAGCCAGCTCCTAGGGTTCTCCAGTGTGGACCCGGCCTTCTACAGGAACTACAGCCTAGACGCCCTGATCATAGCCGCTAGGAAGGCGACCGACCCATTCGTGAGGGAGCAGCTCTACGAGGCTATCTACAAGATAAGCAACTACGAGGTCCCGATACTCTGGCTCGGCCAGTACAAACTCGTGCGCGTAGAGTGGAGCTGGCTCCACGGCCGCTACTACCACCCAGTCCTAGCTGAGAGGTACGACCTACTCTGGGAGGATCCCTCGGCTCCCACAGTCAGCCTTGGGATCAGGAACTACGAGAACAACGCTACAACCTATGTGATAGCCGACATCGGGTGGCCTGACACATTCGACCCAGCAGCCGACTACGAGACCTTCGGGTGGGCCATATGGCACAACATAGGCGACACACTGGTGACCTACTGGAAGACCGACACCACCACAGTGAAGCCCGACCTAGCAGTGGCTTGGGTCCACGATAAGAGTGGCACGACATGGTACTTCGTGATCAGGGGTGGGGTCAAGGCTTATGATCCATGGCACAAGAAGACCTATGACATAACCGCTGTAGACGTGCTCTTCAGCATATGGAGGATCTCCAGGCTAGGCCTAGACCCGAGCTGGATGATAACACAGTTCGTTGACGTCAACGCCAGCAAGGTTCTAACCGAGGATGAGTTCAACAAGATCCTAAGCAGCGGCAACCTAATAGCCGAGTATGAGGGCAAGCTCGTGAAGCCGAAGAGCCTAAGCGAGCTCCTCAGCTTCTTCGGCTACAACGGGCCCACAGCTGGAGTGGTGATGCTAAAGCTGAAGCAGCCCTACGGCGCTATACTGAGCATACTAGCAGACCCATTCGCCTCCGTGATCCCGATGAAGTACGCCTTCGAGTACGCTAAGGGCCTAGGCCTAGCCAAGTACCAGGAGGCACTCAAGGCCAGCGACTACGGCAAGAACCCCGCCGCCTGGGCGAAGTTCATAGGAACAGGCGAGCAGGAGCCCACTCACCTGCTGCTCCACAAGTACCCCGTCGGGACTGGGCCCTACTACGTGGCCGAGTACCAGAGGAACTCCTACATAGTACTCCACTACAACCCCTACTACTGGAATAGGAGCCTCTGGAACGTAGCCCCCTACGGCCACAACGGCGTGCCCAGCCATAAGATAGTGATATACCTGATAAACAATGATGCGAACGCTAGGATACAGATACTGAAGCGCGGCGCAGCCGACACGGGGGTGGTGCCTCTAACCAGGATCAAGGACGTCAACGGAACAGTTTACCCCAAGACCAACTATAAGATCAGGGCCTACACCGGAGGCATAACACCGGATATAGTATTCATAGTACTCAACTGCATGAAGCCCCCATTCAATAACGTCTACGTGAGGCAGGCCCTGATGTACGCCATACCATTCCAGCAGATAGCGAGGGACGTCTACAGCGGCTTCCTCGCCAGGCTATACGGCGTGCTACCATCAACATTCCCCGGCCACAACGATAACATAGTGATAAAGTACACCTTCAACCTAGCCAAGGCGCAGGAGCTCATAAAGAAGTCCGGGATAAACCCGTCAAAGTACACGATAGAGATATGGTACAACACCGGTAACAGCCAGAGAGAGAAGATAGCGAGCTACCTCCAGACCATCTGGGGCCAGCTAGGCTTCAAGGTGACAGTCAGGGCCCTAGACTGGCCCACCCTACTAGATAAGACCGAGAAGGGAGACTTCTACGTCTACATCATAGGGTGGGCCCCAGACTACCTAGACCCAGACGACTACGCAGGCCCACTGCTCTACGGAGGCACGCAGTTCAGCCTACTCAAATACATAGAGACCACGAACCCAGCACAGGTTACGAGCCTATTCACCAGCGGCTAGACAGCCCGCGGATCCTAAGGAAGCCCCACGTCTCCCCGAAGCCCCTTTCTAGGCTTCTTTCCCTCCCCTCGCCTCCCCCGTAGCCCGTACCATACAAAACAGTCTCCGGGATCTCTTGGGAGCCCGAGGGATTGATTATGGACCCACTCGAGGGGTGCTAAGCGCATACGCCGCCGGCAGCCAAGGATAATAGGTGCTCCTCCGAGGACTAGCTCCGTGGGAGTACGCTGGGGGCTGGCCTGTGGCTGAGCTCCGCAGGTTCGTGATACGCAGGCTCATAACGTTCATACCCACCCTGGTGGGTGTGACGTTCATAGTATTCGTTATCGCCGCGGTTGTACCGGCGAATCCAGCCGCCCTCTGGGCTGGGGGTGAGAAGGCTAACCCCCAGGTCGTGAAGAAGCTTATAGAGGAGTACCACTTGAACGATAACATATTAGTCCAGTACTACTATATCATGAGGGGGTTCTTCGAAAACACGATGGTGAGCCCTATAACCCACGACTACGTGTGGGAGGACCTCAAGACCGCTTTCCCAGTCACGCTCCAACTCGCCATTGTGGCCTTCATCTTCATACTAGTGCTCGGGATCCCCCTGGGCATAGTCTCGGCCCTCAAGAGGGATACGTGGGTTGACACCGCGGTCAGGATATTCGCCCTCATAGGCGTCTCAACGCCCATATTCTGGATTGCCTACCTCTTCATCTACGCCTTCTACACCAAGCTACACTGGATAGTGCTCAGCGGCACGCCCACGCCTCCATACTCGATAACTGGGATCCCCCTAATAGACTCCCTACTTAAACTTGACTTCCACACCTTCGCGGAGGTGATGAAGAGGTACTCACTGCCAGGCTTCATACTGGGCTTCGCCGGTATAGGGGTCGTGGCTAGGATTGTTAGGAACAGCTTCCTAGACGCGTACAGCGCCGATTTCACCGAGTACGCCCTGGCCCGGGGACTGTCGAAGTGGAGGCTCTACAGGCACGTGCTCCGGAATAGCATGGTCCCAGTCGTGACCGTTCTAGGGCTCATGTTTGGAGGCCTCCTAGCAGGGGCTCCCATAACCGAGACGATATTCGGCCTACCGGGGCTGGGCTTCTACATGTACCAGGCGATACAGGAGTACGACTACCTAGGCCTCGTGGGCGCCGTGTTCTTCGTCGCACTCATATACATGACTGCAAACCTCATAGTGGACATACTCTACGCCTGGATAGACCCGAGGGTGAGGTACTAATGGCGGAGGAGGTATATGAGAAGAAGCTCCTCGACAGGGCCAGCGACGCAGTGATAGAGGGGTTCGCCCGCCTACTCGACAGGGTGAGGCCGGGCTGGCTCAAGAGGAACCGCAGCAGAGTGGACGAGTGGAAGCTGATGGCATACGCCTTCAACAGGAGCCCACCAGGCATAATCGGGGCGGCCCTCGTGATAATATTCCTTGGCCTAGCAGTGTTCGGCCCATACCTGGCACCCTTCAGGTACGACGTGCAGCTCACCTTCTTCGACCAAAAGGCCTACCTAGCCAAGCCAGGCACGGTCATAGAGGTTCCAAACAACACCCTAGCCAAGGCATTCGGGGTCAAGCCGGGCAAGCACAAGCTGCTATTGGGGGCGGATGATCAGGGTAGGGACCTTCTCAGCAGGATGATGTATGGGGCCCGCACGAGCCTGGTGGTGGCTATACTCGTCATGCTGGTGGGCCCCTGGATAGGCATATTCATAGGCCTGGTGGCCGGCTACTACGGTGGAAAGGTCGATGAGGCCCTGATGAGGCTGACCGATATATTCCTAGCCTTCCCAGGCCTCATCCTGGCCATGGCGTTCTCCGCGGTGCTACCCACGAGGATAACCGGGTTCCTGGAGTCGCACCACCTCGTAGCAGACTTCTTCCTGAAGCTCTTCGCCGTGAAGCCCCAGCACTTGGGGGCCCTCGCGAGCGTTGTCAGCGTGATAATAGCCCTATGGATAGTCTGGTGGCCGGGCTACGCTAGGCTAGCGAGGGGCATGACCCTGAGTGAGAGGGAGAACATATACGTCGAGGCGGCGAGGGCCCTCGGGCTCCCGACGAGGACGATACTGCTCAGGCACATACTACCCAACATACTCGGCCCCCTACTAGTCTACCTAACACTGGACTTCGGAGGCGTCATACTTACCGAGGCGGGCCTGAGCTACCTTGGCGTCGGGGCTGTCCCGCCGATAGCCGACTGGGGTAGGATAATCTATGACGGGTCAGAATACTTCCCTAAAGCGTGGTGGCTAGTCTTCTACCCCGGCCTCGCGATACTCCTCACGGTGCTGGGCTTCAACCTGCTCGGTGACACGCTCCGAGACGTCCTAGACCCGAAGACTAGGAGGAGCATAGAGTTCAAGGTGAAGAAGAGGGGTGGGGAGGAGAAGTGAGCGAGATGTGCGACCCCATAATAGAGGTTCGTAACCTACGGGTAAACTTCTACACCTACGCGGGGGTAGTGAAGGCTATCGACGGCGTCTCATTCAGGATCTGCAGGGGTGAGACTTACTGCCTCGTGGGTGAGACGGGCTGCGGTAAGAGTGTGACGGCGAAGGCCCTGACGAGGCTCATCAGGCCGCCCGGCAGGATAGAGGGG
>JALSQM010000082.1 GCA_026985385.1 Acidilobaceae archaeon
CCGTCACGGTCATCGTTGACTCGACATGTGTGGAGCCGGGATCCTGGGAGAGGGAGGTCATGAACTTGATTCGGGGGCTCCTGCTGGGCAGGCCCCGGGGGAGGTGCGAGGCCATCAGGGAGGGCTTGGAGTGGCTCCTACTCAGGGCTAGGAGGTTGGGATTCAGGGTGTACCTGCTGAGTGAGGGGGGTAGGGATCTCGCGTGCCTCCCAGGAGTGACCCGGGGTAAAGCCGCCTTCGTGGCTGGAGCGCACCTGGATCTGCCGCGGGGGGAGCTTGCAGTGGCTAAGCGCTACTCGGCCGCCGAGGTGAGTGTTGGCCCGAAGAGCCTCCTCACTAGCCAGGTGTTCGCTTTCCTGGGCCTCGCGAGGAGGCTGGAGGGATCCCTAGAGGGTGAGGGAGGTGAAGACTAGGCTGCCGGCCACCCTGAGGAGCCTCCTGAACTCCTCGGGCTCGAGCCTCTCGAGGCCGTCGGGGCTCATCTTGCCTCGCACTATCAACTCCACCGCCCTCCTCTGCCAGGCGTCACCCGCGACCGCGTAGACCCTCGTGCCGTCCTCGTAGCGGGTGAGCCTGATTATTATCGGTAGCTTGACTAGATCCCAGAGGTACCTGGGTATTATGCCCGCCAGCCTCGCCAGCTGATCCCTGTCAACCTCGTGAAGCGTCCCGTCGTGGAGGAGTATCGTGGGGGGCTCCCGGGACAGCAGCTCCTTCAGGGTGACACTCTCAGCTGCCATGGTGAACTTCATCCTACTTATCTCGTAGTAGTACCTAGCCACTATGGCGTCCCTAGCCTTCCTACCCACCCTAGGCTCTCCACCGGCCCCCAAGGCCCTCTACCTGTGGAAGCGCGCGTATATCATTGCGTGATCCCTATCGAAGGGGTCTAGGTGCACTACATCCACTATCTCGAAGCCGCCCTCCTGGAGCGTCTTTATCTCCCTCTTGTACACCTCGCTCGGCTCCATGGTGACGTCTATGCTCCTAGCCTTTATCGCCAGGAGCAGGTAGCCCCCATCCTTCAGGAACAGCTTGGCGTTCCTAACAACTATAGCGGCCTGCTCCGGCTGGGCCACGTCGGTGTAGAGGCCGTCAACGCCCTCGACTAGGTGCCTATACTTCTCCGGGAAGCGGGCATCCGCTAGTATGGGGTAGATATTCCTCCTCTCAGCCACGACTAGGAGTAGATCCCTCATTACTCGAGGGGCGAACTCTATACCGTAGATACGGCCCTCCCAGCCTATTATGTCGCTCAGGTGGCTGGCCGTAGTGCCGCTCGCTATGCCGAGGTAGAGTATCTTGTCGCCCCTCTTAACGGGTAGCTCCACGAGCCCCTTCAGCAGCGCGCCCGCGAGCTTGCTCCGGTAGGCGTTCCACTCCCTATACTCCTTGCCCCCGTAGTGGTAGAGCCTCTCACCATACACCCTCTGGCCTGGCACCAGGTTCTCGGTGGCTATCCTTAGGCTGCCATCGCTCAGCTCAACCACGTACACGCCCCTCCACTTGGGGTGCTCCTCCACCTTGACGACCTCCAACGCCATGCCAACTCACCCCCTAGCGCCTCCCACGCCTGCCGCGGCCCCTCCTGCCGCGCCTGCCGCCGCGCCTGGGAGGCCTCGGCGCGGGGGCCTTCTCCGGCTTCTCACGCTTGGGCGGCTTGGCGTATATCCTCTTGATCTCCTCTATCCTACGCATTAGCTCCTCGCGGAGCTTGTCCCCTATGAACCTCCCCGTGAAGGCGTCGACCTTGGCCGCTATCGCTAGTTTAGCTGCTAGGGCCCTAGCGATCTTGCCCCTCTGCCACTTGGGGCTCCTGTGTATGTAGGGGAACTGGAATATGACGCCGTGCTTGGGCGGTTTGCCCCCGGTTCTGAGCGCCCTGAAGAGCGCCTTCTCCGCGCCTAGCACCTGTATTGTGCTAGCGGGTAGCCTGGCGAGCCTCTCGAGGCCTCCAGCGAGGCTGATGAGCCTCGCCCCGAGCAGGGGGCCCACTAGGGCAGTTATGTTGGGGGCCACCTCCTTCATGACCGCCTCTATGTAGTCTGCGAGCCTCCTCCTGAGGGCGTAGAGGTCTGAGAGTATCCCGGCGAGAGTCCTTATCGCCTCTATGTCGAAGTCGCTCAGGTCTGCCCCTATACTCTTCCTGGCCGCCTCCTCTATCTGCCTAGCCTTCTCCTCGCTGAACCCGAGCTTCACGAGTTTATCGGCTGTTATGTCGTCTCTCCTGCCTATCTCAGCCACTATCTTAGCGTACAACTCGTGGTCCTTAACCAGGTCGTTGAGCTCGGGGAAGTGGAGGCTATACCACTCCCTGAGCCTCGCTATGAATAGGTTGGCAGTCCTATCTATATCGTCTATCGCCCTAACCGCCTGGGCCGCCAGGAGATCCCTCTTCTGGGCCGCACCGCGAAGCTTCCTCCTAGTATACTCTAACTCCGCGTCGAAGAGCCACTTAGCGAACTCCTCCTCGCTCTGGGCGAACTCGGTCTTAACAGCTAGGCCCGCCATTTCACTGCGAACCTTGAAGAAGGGCTCCGCCCCGGGGCTGACCTCCACGTCGAGGCCGAGCTTGCTGAGCTGCCTGGCCTCCTCGTCATCCTCCACGACAACCTTAAGCGCTCCCCTCTCCTTCAGCTGCTCGGCGAGTCTCAGCGTGTAGGAGGGGAGCTCTCCCCTCTCAATCTTAAGCGCCTCCTC
>JALSQM010000083.1 GCA_026985385.1 Acidilobaceae archaeon
CCTCCTAGCCCTGAGTAGGAGCCACTCCAAGCCCTCCCTGATGGCCTCGCACCTCCCCCGGGGCCTGCCCAGCAGGAGCCCCCGAATCAAGTTCATGACCTCCCTCTCCCAGGATCCCGGCTCCACGCACGTCGAGTCAACGATGACCGTGACGGGGGGCCTGGGGGGCCCTAGCAGCACGCCGGCGGCAGCCGCGGTGGGCTCCGCCGTCAAGGCAGCGGCGAGCGCCCTAGCCACTACGTCGAGCCGGCCCGAGGGGCCAGCGTAACCCCTAGCTGGCCAGTCCGGGGAGGTCCTAGCGGTGGGGCTCACCACTATGTAGAGGGCCGTAGCACCCTCTAGGGGGTCGGCGGGGCTCAAGGCTCCCCCCACGCCTCAGGCGAAGAACGCCTCGAGGTGCCACGTGGTGGTCCATAGTGCTAGGCTCCACGCAAGCGCTGTTAGCACCGCTAGCCCTACAGCATCAACCGGGCGGCCGCGAGCCAGGGCCGCTATGGCGGGGAATGCCCCTAGGAGCAGGCGTGGGGCCGACGCCGCCGGCACCCCGGTAACGCTGGCGGCGACGAGTATAACCGCCAGGCTCCAGCCGGCCTCCACGGCTCTCTTCTCACGTACTAGGAGCGCGAGCCCCGCTAGGTAGGGGGCGTAGAACAAGGCGTTCCTAGCGACCCACACCCACCCCCTGATAGCCCAGGCCCCGAGGTGCCAGGTCTGACCGGTAAACCAGGAACCCAGGAGCCACCGGGCCTGCGAGTAGAAGGGGACGCCGAGGCCCGCGTCCCAGGCCCCCTCAGCTCTGAGGTACTCGAGGGGGTCTCCATAGTAGTGTAGGCCCACGAGGGCGGCCGCCAGAAGGGGTGCCGAGGCCGCTGCTCCAAGGTAGAGGGCCCCCCTCCTCCTCCCCGAGGCCAGGGCCCCCAGGGCGGCCCCGGCCGCTGGCACCCACGCCTGGTACCTGGCCAGGCCCGCTAGGCCTAGGCTTAGGGCGGCCCAGCCCCACCTGCCCCTGAGGGCGAGGTAGAGTGAGAGGGCCTCGAGGGGTAGTGAGAGAGCCTCCGTGTAGGGAGCAGTCGTGTAGAGGGCTACCGTGGGGATTAGGAGCACCGCCGCCAGCCCCGCGGGCCCGTAGAGGAGGCATAGGAGCGGCGCCAGGGCTAGGCTGGCGGCGTTGGCTACTAGTAGCGCGGAGGCCCAGGCGGGGAGGCCTAGGTGCGCCACAGCGGCTATGAGGGATGGCATGAGGGGCGCTATGGTGGCGTCCCCCGGCGCCCGGTAACCCTTAAGGGAGACCTCGATGACGCGGGCGCCGTCCCACTTGTAAGCGAGCACCCTAAGACCTTGGAGCCAAGCGGGCGCTCCAGCCCATGCCGCCGCGGCCAGGAGTACGGCGGTCTTCACGGCTATGAGCATAGCGAGCCCCAGGAGGCACAGCCGCTTATCAGGCCCGGCCGCCGCGGCAGTGTAGGGGCCAGTGGCGGGTACTCCCGACACCGAGCCCCAGCGATGAGGAGAAGGCATTTGGCGTAGGCCCCCGCTGCAACCCGGCCGCCAAGCCTATACTGAGAGGAGGCTCCTAGCATAGTAGTCTATGGCGTCCCTAGGCCTGAGCCTCGTGTCCAAGGTTAGGGCCCTCCGGAGAGCGCTCCGGAGGGGCTCCTTTATGGGCGCCGTTGTCTCGGCTATGCACTCCTCATAGCTCCCCCTAACCCTCTCGACTACACCCCCGCCGCCGATGGCCCCCCTCGCCATGGCGGCTACTGCGGCCTCCACAGCGCTTATGTAGCGGGCGGCCGCGGGATCCTTCCTCCTCAGGGCTTCAAGGGCCTCCCTGGGAGGGGGCCTCCGGGCGAGGGTGGAGAGCATCATCAGGTTTAGCACCCAGATGCAGTAAGAGGGGGCGCCCCGCGCCACCCTGTAGAGCAGGGCTGCCAGGTTGAATACGTCACTCGACAAGGTGGCCCTGCGGCCCCTCGACGCTACGAGTAGGGGGTCACTATACTCCGGCGTGAAGAGGTCTACGAGGAAGCCGCTGTCAACCCTGTTATACCCCGTGAAGTCGGAGAGCTTCAGGAGGGGGACGCCCTCAAGCCTCTTGTAGAGGATGTTAGCGGGTTTCAGGTCGAAGTGGGCAACACCGACGGCGTGCGCGAGCGCTAGGGCGCCGCCCACCTGCTTGGCCACGGCCTCCAGGATCTCGTCCCTAGGCTCCTCGGCCTCTAGCCTCTCAAGGTCTCCATCCGCCAGCTCCATCGCTAGGAAGGGTGGGTGGTAGAGGTAATCCTCGACGCTCCCATACTCGAGCTTGGGGGCGTGTATCGCGTATACCCTCAGGATGTTCATCCTCCTCTCCTCGAGTAGGCCCGCTAGATCCCTCGGGTACCCGAGCATGTCGAGGTTGCGCTCCAGGATCCTCCTATCGATTGCAGAGAGCCTCGCCAGCACCTGGCCCTCGGATACCATCCTGTAGACTACTAGCCTCGCGCCTCCCCCCTCCCCAGGCTTTATCCGCGGGATCTTCAGGGCTACAGGCTCCCCCCAGGGAGCCTCCGCCTTTAGGATGTAGCTGAACGCCCCCTTCTCGCTGAGTATGCCCACAACCTTGAAGCCGCCGAGTTCGAGGCCGACCCAGCCCTCGGGCGGGGGCGGTCTAACCTCCCGGGGCCTAGCGGCTCCGAGGGCCTCGCGTATACTCTCCGGTAGCGAGTCCACCGGTGCTTCCCATATATCGACTACACCCGTCTCTCCAATGTCCTCGAGTACCTCTAACGCCTTCCTGCCGTATATGACGCCCTCACGAGTCTCCCCGACAACGCCAACGATCACGCCCTTGTAGGCGTATATCCTATACTCGCCCCCGGGGCCCTCGACCTTCACCCTCACGAGACTACTGGGATCCCCGGAGAGCTCTGAGAGCCTGGCTAGGAGGCCGCTTAACCCCTCAGCTTTGACTCGGGCCTTAAGTCTACCGTTAATTAGGATTGACAGCTCTACATCCTGGCTTGCGAGCTCCCTGCTCAGATCATCTATGTTCGACGCTATGGCCACTCTAGCCTCGTCGCCCAACCCACTCACCATACCCGGAGCCGGGTTCCGGGCGGGGCCGAGGGCCCCGGGCCCAGCTTAGCTATTTCCTAGCCCCACCCGACTCCTCGTCGCTTAGGGGTTTTAGCTCTAGAACAGTGGTTCCAACGAGAATCTCCAATCCTTCGTTGGGTATGGGGATGGGCCCCTTGCTCCTTATGTCTTCCCCCTTAACGTAGGTTCCATTCCTACTACCTAGATCCTGGAGGTACCATCTACCCTCATGAAAGGATATCTTGGCGTGGCGCCTGGACACGAGTCTATCAGGCAGCAGTATGTGGGCATCCGGGCTCCTGCCGAGTAGGTAGGTTCCCGGCTCTAGGACTAGCTCCTTCCACCCCGGCTCGAAGAGGCTCCTCTTCACGCGTACCACGAGTTTAGACACGACTCAGACCACCCCTCCCTCGGCCCTCCGGGCCCCTTAGCCGTAGGCTAGCTTATTAGATGAAACGTGTGAGGGCCATGGTAGTCCCGGCTTACCCACTGTTCTACTCCTCGCCCTTCGAGATCTTATGGGCTAGGCTGGCCGCCCGGCGTGTCGCCTCCTCAACCTCTCCTCTCTCCAGCATCTCTAGTATGTCAACAGTCTTCTCGCGGAGGTTGAGGTCTCCCAGGCTAAGGGTGCCCTCAGCGATTACCCTGAGATACTCTACTGCGCGCCTGTAGTCGCGGCTCTTAATGGCCTCCTTGAGGCCCACGCTAGCCCTCATGAGGCCCACCTTGTACTTAACGAATTCATCCACAACCCTAGCCCTGGGCCTGACGGGCAGCTTGAGTGGGGGGCTCTCAGCGCTCTCGACGGGTAGGCCCCTGGCCTGGTCTATGTACTTCACCTTAACCGTTATGGTGGCCTCAGCGTTCTCCGAGGCACTCTCGGGGGCCTTGAGGGATCCCCCGATGTCCACGACCTCGCCGCTGCTGAGGTACCCTACGTCGATTATTGTTTGTCCATCGATCCTCCTATGCTTCCTGCCGTAGACGTTCACCTCTAGCCACTGGGGGTGGCGTATTATCAGTTGGAGGTTCTTCGCGACGACCTGAGCCGCCTTCATGGCCTCCTGTGCGATGAACTTATCTAGCTCTAATAGGTCGCTTATGTGTTCTAGGTTCCCATTCGTAGCCTCCACTATGTCTAGGAGGAGCCTCTCATTATACTCCTTGCCGATACCTATGGCCACTATGGGTATCTCCTCCTCGCCTAGGGCCTTGTAGAGCTTGTCGAGTATCTTCTCGGGCTTCTTCTCGCCCACGGTCGGCTGTCCGTCGGTTAGGAATATTATCCTGGCTATGCCACCCTTGCTGGCCATCTCCTTGGCTGTGGCCACGCTGGCCTCGAGGGCCTCAGCTATATTCGTTCCGGGGCATAGCTTTAGCCTAGCGACGACCCTCTTAGCCTCCAGTATGTCATCGCCGCTCTCTATGGTCTTAGGCCCGTAGACCACGTTCGCCCTCCTACAGAAGGCTATGAGTGCTATAGAGTCCCCGGGCTCGAGTTTATCGAGGAGGTTTATGAGCGCGTACTTAGCGAAGAATATCCTCTCACCGTCCATGGAGGGGCTCACGTCCAGGGCTACCGCCAGCGCGAGCCTCTGCCTCGTGGTTGCTAGGCTAACAACGCGTGCCAGGAACTCGGCCTCACCTCCCGGGGTCAGGGCGTCGCTGGCGACGCTGAACTCCACCCTAACCTGCTGGAGAGGATCCCCAATACTCGTTGAAGGCATCATCACCCCCTCCGGGGCAAACCCCCGTTTGCCACGTGTGCTTGAGTCTACTGGGTTAAGTACTTACAGTGAGCCCTAAATAGTACTTCCTGAGGGCAGGTGTGCCTCAGTGGGAGGGGGGGTCAAATACATATTCGTGACTGGGGGAGTTCTCTCCAGTCTGGGTAAGGGTATCGTAACGGCTAGCCTGGGGCTCCTCTTCAAGTTGAGGGGCTTCAGTGTTGGAGCCGTTAAGATAGACCCCTACATAAACGTGGACGCTGGCACTATGAACCCCTACATGCACGGGGAGGTATACGTAACCGAGGACGGCGGGGAGACCGATCTAGACTTAGGGCACTACGAGAGGTTCCTCCACACCACGCTCAGCAGGAAGCATAACATAACGACGGGCCAGGTCTATAAGGCTGTCATCGAGAGGGAGAGGAGGGGCGACTACCTCGGCCAGACGGTCCAGATAATACCCCATATAACAGACGAGATCAAGTCTAGGATACGGAGTGTAGCGAGGGAGACGGGCGTCGACATACTTCTAGTCGAGATCGGGGGCACGGTGGGCGACATAGAGGGTCTACCCTTCCTCGAGGCCGCCAGGCAGATGAGGCTCGAGGAGGGCGTCGAGAACACGTTCTTCGTACACGTAGCGCTGGCCCCCGTCCTATCAACTACTGGCGAGCAGAAGACGAAGCCCGTCCAACATAGTGTAAACGAGCTCAGGCGCATAGGCATACAGCCCGACGCAATCGTTGTAAGAACCAGTAGACCCCTGGAGGAGGAGGCTAGGAGGAAGATAGCGCTCTTCGCCACCCTCCCACCCGAGGCCGTGGTGAGCGACCACGACGTCGAGACCATATACATGGTACCACTCCTCCTCGAGGAGCAGGGGCTTCCATCCTATATCTCGAGGCACCTCAGGCTACCCGAGAGAAGGCCCGACCTAGGCCCGTGGAGGGATTTCGTCGAGAGACTCTTAAACGCCTCTAAGAGGGTCGAGGTGGCCATGATTGGGAAGTACACGAAGCTCCACGACAGCTACCTCAGCATTATAGAGGCCCTCAACCACGCGGGAGCCAGGCTCGGGGTTAAACCCGTTCTACGCTGGGTCGAGGCAACGGATATCGAGGAGGGGAGGGTGAGCGTTGATGATGCACTCGAAGGTGTAGACGCCGCAATAGTGCTACCGGGATTCGGGGCCCGGGGAGTCGAGGGCAAGATAGAGGCCATCAGGTACCTACGCGAGAACAAGGTACCCATGCTGGGCATATGCTTCGGCATGCAGCTGGCCGTAGTGGAGTACGCCAGGAACGTCGCGGGCCTCGAGGGGGCTCACACTACCGAGGTCAACCCTAAGACGCCGCACCCCGTGATCGACCTACTGCCCGAGCAGAGGGGGGTCAGGGAGCTGGGGGGCACAATGAGGCTCGGCGCGAGGCCTGTAAGGCTCGTCGAGGGGACCCTGGCACACAGGCTCTACGGGGTAACCCTCGTGTATGAGAGGCACAGGCATAGATACGAGGTCAACAGGGACTACTACGACGTGCTACAGGAGGCGGGCCTCGTATTCTCCGGCTGGAGCCCCGAGGGGCTGGTGGAGGTGATAGAGCTGCCCCGGAGGGAGCACCCCTTCTACTTGGCGACTCAGTTCCACCCAGAGTTCAAGAGTAGGCCCCTCGACCCGAGGCCCCCCTTCCTAGGGCTCCTCGCCGCCGCAAGCGGCTCTGAGCCCCTCGGGGTCTAGAGCTAGCACCGCTGCCCTGAAGCTGCTCCTAACCCTCTTCTTAATCCCCCTCCTACCCGCCTCGTAGAAGCCGTAGATTAGGCCGACGTCCTCGAGCCTCTTGACCTGGTTACTTATATTGGCCTTGCTCTGGCCGAGCCTCTCACTTATCTCGTCCAGGCTCCCGACCCCGCTTCTGAGGAGCTCGAGTATCCTGATCCTCGTCTCGCTTGCGAGGGCTTGCGTGAAGGCGAGCACGTACCTGGGGCCTATAACACAGTAGACGCCGTCACGCTCGAAGATCCCCTCCTTGTCTATGCCGGCGCACGGGCACTTGGAGCCGCTCATGATTCCCACCAATATTGATTGTGCTTGTTTACAGTTTAAATGTGTAGCTATATGTAGAACGTTTACTCTAGCATGCTAACTCTAAAAGACTCCCCCTTAAGCGTTCCTGCATTAGGGCTAACCATATTCCATTTTGTATATTATACAGGTCGCAGCGGCTAGGTGTAGCAGAGGCTCCAGGTCCGCGGGTGTCTAGGATAAGAGGTCGGGGCTAATCCTCTGGAGGGGGTGGGGCTCCTCGGGTGCCGAGCCGGCTGTCTAGGATACTGCAGGAGCTGGAGGACGATGACTATAGGGTGTTGAGGGTTATAGAGAGGAACCTCTCTAGATACGAGTATGTACCGGTAGAGGTTGTGGAGAGGCAGGCTCGCCTACCCCCTTCGAGGATGCTTAGGAGCATAAGGAGGCTCTCCGATCTAAAGTTGATTAGGAGGACCCTGGGGACCCTCATAGGCTACACGCTGACCTACACGGGCCTCGACGTGCTCGCCGCCAGGGCTCTAATGGCTAAGGGTGTCATAGAAGAGTTTGGAGACGTTATAGGGGCTGGTAAGGAGAGCGACGTGTACCTGGCCGTCGCGCCGGGTGGTAGGAGGGTGGTGGTTAAGTTCCACAGGGAGGGTAAGGCGCCCTTCCACAGGATAAGGAGGACTAGGAGCTTCGCGGCGGGGATGACTAGGAGGAGCCTCATACTCTGGGCTAAGCTCCTCGGGGAGAGGGAGTTCAAGGTTCTAGTGGAGCTGCACTCCCGGGGGGCGAGGGTCCCCGAGCCGATAGCCTGGAATAGGCACGCAGTCGTCCAGGGCTATGTGGAGGGGGCCGTCGAACTCTACAGGCAGCCACCCCTGGGGGAGGAGGAGGCTATAAGGGTGCTACGCCAGATACTAGAGACGGTGAGGATCGCGTTCCAGGACGTGGGAGTGGTGCATGGCGACCTGAGCGAGTATAACGTGCTGGTAGTATACAGGGACGGTGGAGTAGACGCTGTGGTGATAGACTGGCCCCAGTACGTCTACGCCAGCGAGCCCCACGCAGAGGAGCTGCTCAAGAGGGACGTCTACTACATTGTGAGGTTCTTCAGGTCCAAGTACGGGGTGCGCGTCGACGAGGGGGAGGCCCTAGCCTACGTTAGGGGTGAGAGGGGTGAGCCGCCCCCCTAGCAGCGTCTACATGGGGGTCGACCTCGAGTCGGGGGAGCCGGGCTCGCCCCGCGCCAGGTACTCGGTCGCCATAGTGGACTCGGAGGGGAGGCTCCTCGGCAAGGTGGAGTCCGCGACCCTCGCTAGGATCCTGAGGCTTGCATGGGAGTATAGGCCCCGCGCCATAGGGGTTGATAACCCCTACGAGCTAGCCTCCACGGGCAGGGGCCTCGCTAGGATCCTAGAGCTGCTACCCCCAGGCACTAGGCTGGTTCAGGTGAACGCCCTCGGGGGCAGGCCCGTCAAGCTGAGGCAGGCCGCCGAGGCGAGCGGCCTGGAGGTCGGACCCGAGAAGCCCTCCCCCGGTAGAACCGCTTACATGGCCGCGGTCCTCGCCTCAAAGGGCGTGGGAGCCCCCCTCGAGCTAGTGGGGGAGCGGACCATAATCGTCGTGTCGAAGGGTAGGTGGAGCAGGAGCGGTGGCATGAGTGAGGACCGCTACAAGAGGAGGATAAGGGCCAGCGTTAGGAGGGCGGCCGAGAAGGTTAGGGAGGCCCTGGAGAGGGCTGGGCTTGACTTTGACGTGTACTACAGAGAATCCGAGGGGGGCCTCGAGTCGGCTGTCTTCACGGTCTACGCCCCCCGCGAGCGCCTCATCGGGGTCGTGAGGCCTCATCGGGGAGTGGACTACTCGATATCAATAAAGGTGGCGCACAGCGGCGTTGTCAGACTCGCCGGCTCGGGGGGTGGGAAGCCAGATAGACCCGTCATCGTGGGCCTGGACCCCGGTCAGACCACGGGCCTCGCGGTGGTAGACCTCCACGGGCGCGTGCTGCTAACCCTCGCGAGGAGGGGCATGGATAGGGGGTCGATAATAGAGGTCGTGGAGTCCCTGGGTAGGCCCGTCATAGTGGCTGTAGATGTTGATGACCCACCCGAGGCCGTTAGGAAGCTCGCCGCCCAGTTTAACGCCGAGCTATTCCACCCAGCCAAGCCCATGAGCGTCGCCGAGAAGTACAACCTAGCCTCTAAGGCCCTCGGCGGCAGGCTCCCCGCTACCACACACGAGCGCGACGCCCTCGCAGCGGCCTACAAGGCTTATCTCAGCCTCCAATCGAAGCTGAGGCACCTCGACAGCTACCTATCAAAATTCGACTTCGACCTCGACCCCCAGAGGGTCAAGGAGGCCGTCATACGCGGTGTAACAGTCGCCGAGGCCGTTGAGAGGGAGCTTGAGAGGATCATAGGGGACCTTGGGAGGGCCGAGCGCCAGCCAGCCGGGGAGGCCTCGAGCCCCCGGGAGGCCCGGGGCTGTGGGGATCAGGCCTCTAGGCTCGAGCTACTAGAAGCTAGGGCTAGGAGGGCCGAGGAGGAGGCCGAGAGGCTCCGTAGGAGGGTTGAGGAGCTTGAGGTTGAGCTGGGGGAGTGTAGGGCTAGTAGGGCCTTCAGCGGGTGCCCGAGGGAGGCGGCCCTCGAGGCCGAGGTTGAGAGGTACTCTAGGAGGGTGTCGAGGCTGGAGGGGGAGATTGAGAACTTAAAGTCCAGGATATCGAAGCTAGAGGATCTCCTCCTAAAGGCCGCGCGGGGCGAGGTGGTATTGGCTAGGATCCTCCCCTCCCTAACGCTCTCGAGGCTCAGGGAGTCCGAGAAGGCCGGGGGCCCCCTGCGCGAGGGCGATGTGCTGGTAGTCGAGAACCCGGGGCACTTCGAGCCCGAGGCAGTAAGGCTCATAGCCGAGCGGGGGGTCTCAGCGGTTCTAGCGAGCGACCCGCGGGGCTCGGCGTCCAGGCTCGCCCGCGCACTTAAGAGGGAGCTCATACCCATACTAGAGCTGAGGGACTACCTCGTAGACGTCGTCGGGGGCCACGCGGTCCTCGACTCTAGGGTGCTGGAGGACGCCGCTGAGGAGAGGAGGCTCATAGAGGAGGAGAGGGCGAGGCAGCTAGACTTGGAGAGGATTGTGAGGGAGTATAGGCTGGAGAGGGCTAGAAGAGGCTCACCTCGCCGCGGAGTATGAGGTCCGTCAGCTCCGTTATCCGGGCCAGGCTCTCGTCGACTATAGCCCTTATCTCGCTCCTCATATCAGAGGTCAGCGTGACCCCCTCCTCCAGGTTAACCTTAACGTCGGCTACGAGTGGGTCGTCTATAGGCCTCCCGATCTGGCTTAGCAGCTTCACGTACACCTCCTTGAGCCCGCTTACCTCCTCGTATATCCTCCTAGCGATCATGTTAGCCGCCACATTATAGATCTTGCCGACGTGGCTTACAGGGTTCTTCCCAGCCGTGGCCTCGAGGCTCATGGGCCTCAGGGGTGTTATGAGGCCGTTAGCCCTGTTCCCACGGCCGGTGGCGCCGTCGTCGCCGTGCTCCGCGCTTGTGCCCGTCACGGTGAGGTAGTAGATCCCCCTCTCGGGTATGTCCCCGGTGTTAACGTATACCTTCACGTTATAGTCGGGGGCCACCCTCGACGCCAGGTCTAGGACCTCCTCCCGCACGGCCTCCTTTGCGGCCTCATACTCCCCCGGGTCCCTGATGAGCCTGCTAATCATGGCCGCGGCTATAGTCAACTCTATCTGCTTACCCCTACGCAGCCCCATGACCTTGATGTCCTCACCCACCTCGGGGTGCCTCCTCTTGAAGTCGGGGCTGTTAAGGGTTCTCTCAGTTGTCAGCACCAGCCTCTCGAGGGTTGAGAGGGGGTAGAAGCCGCTGCCGAAGCTCGTGTCGTTGGCCCTCGGGGTACTCTGCGCGCTGTTGAAAAGCCCGACTAGGTCGACGCTCCCCTTACCTATCTTGTAGTCTACTATTACGTGCTCCTCGGGGTCTAGGAATCTGAGGTTATCCCTGATCCACCT
>JALSQM010000084.1 GCA_026985385.1 Acidilobaceae archaeon
GCCGCGTTAAGATAGAGACTGGCGTGTACATACCACCCGAGACGCTGGTGGAGGACGACGTATTCATAGGGCCCCGCGCTGTTCTACTCAACGATAAGTACCCTCCATCGAGGAGGCTTAGGGGGCCCATCATAAGGCGTGGCGCTATCGTAGGCGGAAACTCGGTCATACTTCCCGGTGTCGAGATCGGTGAGTACTCGGTTGTCGCTGCCGGCAGCGTTGTCACGAGGGACGTGCCTCCCCGGACGGTGGTGGCCGGAAGCCCGGCAAGGCCCATGGGGAGTTATGAGGAGTACCTGGAGAAGAGGAGGCTATGGGAGGAGGGGCGGCCGAGGTGAGCCGCGCGCGTATAACCACGCCTTCTAGCATGGGTGAGGCGCTAGACTTCCTTAGGAGTGCAATGGAGGATAGGGGGTGGGTGGCGCTCTTCGCCTCCTGCAAGGCCCTCTACGAGGGCAGGGGGGCATCCGAGAGTAGTGAGGGCGACGTGCTCGTGATAATAAAGCCCGACAGGACGATCATAGTCCACGGGCCCTCGGGCTACAAGCCCCTGAACTGGCAGCCCTCCGGCTCGGCGATAACCCTGTCAGAGCAGAGCGGGCACCTAGAGATTAGGGCCCTGCGGAGGAGCCCCCGGGAGCTCTTGGTCCTCGAGTGTGGTAGGGTCTACGCTATAGCGGCCCTGCAGGCCCCCCAGAGCCCCGAGTTCTATATGTACCTCAGCGAGTCGGAGATAAGGGATGTACTGGTTGAGCATCCAGAGTTGATAGAGGAGGGGCTGAGGATAGCGGGCATCGAGAGGCCCGTGGAGCCCGGCTTCATAGACATGTACGGGTACGATAGGGAGGGCAGGCTGGTCGTATTCGAGATAAAGCGGGTCAAGGCCGGGGAACAGGCTGCCAGGCAGCTGCTGAGGTATATCGAGGCAATAAAGACTAGGGGATTAAAGGACGTCAGGGGGATCCTGCTGGCACCCGACTTCACGGAGTCTGCAATCAGGCTCCTGGAGCTAAGTGGGCTCGAGTATAAGAGGCTAGACCTCAGGAGGCTCTACGAGCTAGCCTCCAAGAGGCTATCCGCTCGCGGCACCAAGAGCCTCCTAGACTACATGCGGGGCTCTAAGGAGTGAAGGCTGGAGCGGCTTTATCCGCGTCGAAGCTTATGTAGAGTATCATGCTCCCCCTTATGAGGACGTCCCCGTACCTGGCAGCTATGGCCTGCCCTCCATTCTTGAGCTCGGCAGTATTGGAGAGGACTATGTTCATAGTCCTATCCGTCATCTTGAGGATCCCCACATACTCCGTCCCATCCTTTAATCTAACGTAGATGGGCTTACCCAGCGCCCCACGCAGATAGCGGAGCGGTGGTATGAGCTTGCTCTCAGCGGTTGCCATGCCCCTCCGTCCCCCAAGGCCGCCTGCTATGGAGGAGGAATATATAGTGCTTGCCGCGGGCCCGCCTCTCTATATGGCGTCGAGGAGAGTCTTAACCACGCCCACTAGGTTGGGTGGAGCCCTCTCGGGGGGCTCCCTCGTGACGCCCGTTAGAACTAGGAGGCCGTCAAGCCCAGCTCTCCTAGCCAGTTCTATATCAGTGTCCAGTCTATCGCCTACCACGAGGGCTTTAGCCCCCCTCATATCCTTCAAGGCGAGCTCAGCTATGAAGGGTGAGGGCTTGCCGGCCACGAAGTCGGGCTCCCGCCCCGCCGCCCTAGAGAGTGCTGAGACTATGGAGCCAGCGCCGGGGTCGAAGCCGTCCTCCCTGGGTAGCACGTGGTCCTCGTTTGCCGCCACGAAGAGTGCCCCCCTATGGAGCGCCCTCAGAGCCGCCCTAAGCTTGTCGTAGGTCACAAGCCTGTCCAATCCTACGATGACCGCGTCGATCCTGTGTGTCGACGCGTACTCAAAGTCGACGACGTTAAGGCCGGCCAGGTAGCTCTCTATCGAGAGACCCTCCTCACCCACAACATATACGTTGGAACCCGGCCTCCTCAGGGCGACCCATCTAGCCGCGGCGTAGCCGCTGGTTACAACGTCGGACTCCTCCACGGGGAGACCCAGGGAGCGGAGGATGAGTGAGTAGTGCCTCCTTGTCCTGGTACTATTGTTGGATAGGAAGACTAGTCTGACCCCGGACTCGGCGGCCCTCCTCAGAGCCTCGACATTCTCGGAGATAACGCTGCTCCCCAGCCATACCACGCCGTCGAGGTCTACTAGGAGGACGTCATAATCGAGTAGCCTGGGCCTCCTCATACCCGGCACTCCCCAAACCCCCTCCAGGCGAGTGACGCGAATACTAGTGATAGCGAGATATATGTCGCGGCGAGTAGCCCCTCCTCCCCCCTGGCAGTGGCCCTTAAGGGTGCTGGCCCGGCTCCGAGCGTCTCCAGCTTGACAAGAGTCTCGTTAGCCCCTCCAATGGCCTCTTCTACTAGCGAGTGCATAGGAGGCCTACGCACGTGCACTGAGAAGGTCTCTATACGCTCGGGCACCGGTATAGGGGCGATATGCATTACAGGCCTGTCATCCACCCAGTAGTGGGCGGTCTGCAGGCTATTGATGCATGATAGGACTAGGCTCGTAGCGTTATTGAGGTGTGCCTCCGTAACCACTATCGCCACGCCGGGCGGGGTGAACCTAGTCACTAGCACCTCGTGGGAGCCGCTCCAGAGTAGTTCGACGCCCGAGCCGCCGA
>JALSQM010000085.1 GCA_026985385.1 Acidilobaceae archaeon
CGGCTTCAGCCACTCGCTGTCGGACTCTAGCTCGTCCAGCGCCTCCTCCAGGCTCCGGGGGAGCTCCCTCACGCCCAGGGCCCTCCTCCTCTCGGGGGTCATCTTGTAGACGTTCTCGTCCACGGGGTCCCCGGGGTCTATCTTCCTCCTGACCCCGTCGAGGCCCGCCATGAGTATGGCTGCAGCCGCGAGGTAGGGGTTCGCCGTGGGGTCGGGGGGCCTATACTCTATCCTCCTCCTACGCGCCTCCCCCCTCTTGTAGAAGGGCACCCTCACGGCGGCGCTTCTATTGGCCTTGCTCCACACCAGGTAGATGGGGGCCTCGTAGCCGGGTATTAGCCTCCTGTAGCTGTTGACCGTCGGGTTGGTGAAAGCTGCGAGGGCCCTGCCATGCTCTAGGAGGCCCCCTATGAAGTACCTCGCAGTCTGGCTGAGCTCGGCGTAGGGGTCGCTGGGGTCGTAGAAGGCGTTCTCCTCCCCCCTCCAGAGGCTTACGTGGGTGTGGAGGCCGCTACCGTTATCGTCTGGTATGGGCTTCGGGAGGAACACGGCGGCCCTCCCCATCCTAGCCGCCAGGGTTCTAGCAGCGTACTTTATCGTGACAAGCCTATCAGCGGCCCTCAGGGGGTCGGAGGCCTCGAAGTTCACCTCCAACTGGCCGCCCGAGGCAACCTCGTGGTGGAACACCTCGACCGGCACGGCGAAGTTCCCCTCGAGGATCCTCGCGAGCTCCAGGCTGTACTCGTAGGTGGAGTCGACGTGCTGTGGTATGTAGTAGGCATCCTTCTTCCCCACGCCCATGGAGGGCTCCCTGGTCCTGATCCTCAGCACGCTCTCGTAGGAGGAGGCTGTAGCCTCTATTGAGTCGAAGACGAAGAACTCCAACTCGAAGCTCATCAGCGCCCCATACCCCTCCGCCTCCAGGGCCTCCACGGCCCCCTCGAGGGCGAGCCTGGGATCCCTCTCGAACCTGGAGCCGTCGGGCCTGTGGATGGCGCAGAGGAACCTCGCTACCCCCTCACCCCATGGTAGGACGGCGAACGTCTCCGGTATAGGCCTTAGCCTCATGTCGCTCTCGCTTATCTCCACGAAGCCCCTCACACTGCTGCCGTCGAGCTTGCCTATGCCCTCTCTGAAGACGGACTCGTCGATGAGCCTCCTCGAGACCGTCACCCTCCTGAGCAGGCCGGCGAGGTCGAGGAACTGGAGGTCAACCCACCTAGCGTGGACCTGGTCCAGTCTCTCGAGAGCAAGGGAGACGGGGTCGCCCACCACGCCTGAGCCCGGCTCGGGGCCGGGGGCTCCCGGTATAAAGGCGTAGCGCTACCTGGACGACCACCTGTGGGAGAGCAGCTCCCTGAGCCTCCCAACGTCTCCTATGGCCTCTAGTATGAAGAGCTCTAGGAAGGGCTCAACCCTGGCGTCGACGAGGTGGCCCGCGTACACCTCACCAGGCGCCTTGGCGACCACGGCGTGTAAATGCGTATAGTAGGCGTTGTCTGGGCCGAGCACGCTGTTACCCGTGATGCTGAGGACCTCGAGGACCCTGCCGGGCTCCGCCTCTACGTCGAGGGTGTGGTAGCGCCCCTCCTCCGGGCTGAAGACGCCGAGCCTAGCCCACCTGAAGCCCCCTATCCCGAGGATGGCGGCGGCCTTAACGCCCTGGCGCGAGAGTAGGTCCTCCACGGCCTGATGAGGCGAGGAGCCACTCGGCACCTTCAGGAAGTAGAGGCGTCCACCCGAGAAGAGAGCGTATCCTCCACCCTCCACTCCGGAGCACCCCCACCCCCTCACCGCAATACTGGGGGGATTAAGTGGGAGGGGCCATACCCGGGTATCACCAAGCCGGGCCGGCCATTCACACCCATGAACCCATGGGCTCTGAGGGGGGCTAGGCCGTGGGCCTCAACGGGGATCTGGCGCTGTCCGTTATAGCCGAGGAGACGGCTGAGAGGCTGAGGAGGATGGCGTCCAGCTACGGCCGGGAGTACCCTAGGAAGGCGGGGCTCCTAAGGCTGGCCTCGACGCTCCTAGACCTACTGGCTAGCGAGCTCGCCTCCGGGAAGCCCACCTACGCCACGCTGGAGAGGATAAGGAGCGTGGAGAGGCTCCTCCGCTGGAGCGGGCTACCCTGGCAGCACGTCGAGAGGATCAGGAGACTCGCCTACCGGAGGCTCGAGGCCTCCCTCATGGCGGGCCTAGACTACGCCCAGGTGCATGGCGGCTGGGGCCTGGTGGCCCACTAGCCGCGGGGGCGGCCCAAGGTTATAGTTATCAGGCCTAGCCTCGACAAGCCCCTCCTCGGGGAAGCTGTTTAATGGGTGGAGGAGGGCTCAAGAGGGAGATACTCAAGCTACTCAAGGAGGACGAGGAGTTCCGCTACGCGGTGGCAGGCCTCATAGGGCTCGCGGAGTCCCTCAACGAGCTGAGGAGGCTCCGGGAGGAGCTGAAGAGGCTCTACGAGAAGAGCCTGGAGAGCGGTGAGGACATTAAATCGTTGAGAGAGAAGCTGGTGGAGCAGGACAGGAAGTTCGAGGCTCTAGCAAGGAAACTGCTGGAACACGATAAGAGGTTTGAAGCTATAGAGAGGAAACTATTAGAGCACGACCGGAGACTCGAGGCGATAGAGAAGAAGCTATTAGAGCACGATAAGAGGTTCGAGGTTATAGAGAAGAAGCT
>JALSQM010000086.1 GCA_026985385.1 Acidilobaceae archaeon
GGCCCTTCTGAGGAAGTAGACTCCGGCGTATACGAATGGGGTGTCTAAGGCGGCTATCCCCACCTTGAAGAGCCACTGGCTTACTATCATGTAGCCCACCACGTTGTTGGGGTAGAGGCCGTAGAATGCTATGGTTATGAATATCACGGTGTCTATGAGCTGGCTAACCATTGTGCTCGCGTTATTCCTCACCCAGAGCCACTTGCCGTGGGTTATCTCGCGCCACTTCCAGAAGGCCCACACGTCGTGGTGCTGGCTCGCGAGGTAGGCGGCCAGGCTTGCTGCGACTATCCTCCACTGCAGCTTCGCCACGTAAGAGAACCTCTTAACCATCTCCTTCTCCAAGGGCGGAGTCTTGAGTATGAGCGCGAAGAGGCCGAGCATGGCAACCTCCGCTACCAGGCCCCCCCAGACTATGTATAGGGCCCTCCTCTTACCGTATAGCTCGTCTACGATATCGGTTATAGGGAACGTTATAGCGTAGGCGACGGTGCCGGAGGGCACTATGAATTTTAGGGGTCCTATATTACCATAGTAGTCTATCTTAACGGCTGCAGCCACATTCGCAACAACTATTACGGCGGCGAAGAGGCCTCCAAGTATTACTAGCCATTTAACCCCTACCTCGCTAAGCTCCTCCAGAGCCCGCCACCCTCAGAGGGGTCTCTTGGAGGGGTGTAATATGTTAAGTGCCCTCTTTACGGGAGAAAAGGTTATTTTTCGAGTAGTTTCACGAAGAGCTTGAAGCCCTCGTGTATGGTTGTCGTGTGCCGGGCAGTTACAATGTTCCCGTCGGCCTCCGCGGGGGCTCCAGTGTATATGGCGCCGGCGTTCCTCAGGTCATCCGCTATACCGGGGTGCCCCGTGACCCTCCTCCCCCTGATAACGCCTGCACTCGCGAGGAGCAGGGGGCCATGGCATATAGCCAGTGTTGGCACGCCCCTGGCGACGAGCTTGCGTGTTAGCTCGACTGCCTCCCTGTGAATTCTAGCCCTCTCGGGGCCCCTCCCACCCGGTATGACTAAGGCGTCCCACTCCTCGTTGAGCGCCTCCTCGAAGGTTGCGTCGACGCTGAATTCTATGCCCCTCTTCCCCCTAATCCTCCTAGGGGCCCTCTCGGGCTCCCCGCTGGGTCCCAGTACTAGTATGTCCGAGTACTTCCTTGATGCGGCTACCACCACCTCGAAGCCAAGCTCTAGCATCCGGTAGACCGCATAGAAGAACTCCAGATCGTCAACATCGTCCTCCGCTATTACGAGGGCCCTCATCGCAGGCTCCACCCCTCGCCTCGAGTACTAGGGGTAGGGCTGAGTAAAGCCAGGTTAGTATCCTTAGGGTGAGCCCCCAGAGAACCAGGCCTCCGGCGAGTTCTACGCCCGTCACAGTGAAGCCCCTGGGATGCCTCAGCCTCCTAGGCGGCCTCCCAGCGGCGTCCTCGAGCCTCACCCAGAAGGCCGCGTCGACCTCCTCCGACCTGGGCTTGGGGCATATGGGAGCCCTAGCCAAAGCTATGACGGGCCTGACTATGATGGAGCCCCTAGAGGTTGCGTGGAGGGGTGCCAGGCAGAGTACCTCGACTAGATCCCCTGGAACACCCGCCTCCTCCCAAGCCTCGCGGAGGGCGGCCCCCACCTCGTCCTCGCCGGGGTCCACGTGCCCGCCGGGTAGGGCGACGTCGCAAGCCCAGGGCGACGGCACGCTACAGCTCTTCCTGACGAGCAGCACGTGCCCGGAGCCCGACAGCAGGGCTAGAACCGCAGCCTCCGCCTTCAGAGGCCCCAAACCAGTAGCACCCTCCCTAGAGGCGGCGCCCCTTCAATGCGGGCCTTGACGCCATCCACGCGGCGCCCAGAGGAAGGCGCCGCGGTTACGCAGTCCAACCCGGGTTCTCGCTTCATCGGGCGCCGCCCCCCTACTTGGGTGCGGGTAAAGCTTTATCTCGGCTCAGGGGGACAGCTGGCCTGGGGAGCGCCTGGGCCCGTAGCTCAGCCAGGCAGAGCGGCGGGCTCCAGACCCGGGGTGAAGGGCTACCTCGAGAGAGACCCGTAGGTCGGGGGTTCAAATCCCCCCGGGCCCACCACAGCGCCCCCGGCGAACCAGGGCTCCCAGCAGAGGCTCCCCACCCTCCTTACTCGACCCATGGGATCATGCAAGCTTCATATGTCCCGGGCGCCACACGATGGGAGAGGGTGGCCTGGTTGGGTGGCCCCTTCGTCGAGGATATAATCGAGTTCATCGATGAGAGGAGGCTTAGGGTTAATGGTATCGGGAGGCCTAAGGAGATCGAGTTACCGGAGGAGGTCATTAATTGGCTTAAGAGGAGCTCTTATGCTAGGATAGCCGTTAAAGAGCTTGTTACACACTACAAGTTCCGAACCAGGCTAACACACCCGGGAGCCATTAGGAGCCTACTCCTGCTCCTCTACGCTAGGGCGAGCAGGGTCGCCCCCTACAGGGTCGCTAGGAGGTTCGGCGTCTCGCCAGAGCAGCTCTACAGGCTTGAGAGGGGGCTCAGGAGGGATGGGCTCTTCGAGTATGTACTGAATATTCTATCGCTGCCCGAGTAGCCGGGCCCCCGTGGAGGCCTTCTGGGTGCCCCGAGGTGGCGTCCCCGGCTGTCCTCTGCGATGCCTGCGGTAGGAGGCCTGCCGCGGTGTATCAGCCCCACACGGGTAGGAGGCTCTGCGCCCAATGCTTCATAGAGGACGTCAGGGCGAGGGTTGCGGCCGAGGTGAAGCGCTGGAGGATGATCGAGCCTGGCGACACCCTCATGCTGGCGCTCAGCGGTGGGAAGGATAGCTTCACGCTCCTCGATGTAATCCCTGACAACCTCCACCCGGCGTCGAGGGTGTACGCTGTCTCGATAGTTGAGGGGATACCCAACTATAACAGGCACGTGGATATAGAGAAGATGAAGAGGTACGCCCGGGAGAGGGGTGTAGACCTCATAGTAACCAGTATCCGCGAATACACGGGCCTATACCTGAGCGAGATAGTCTCAGGGGCTTGGTCGAGGAAGCTACGCATATCACCGTGCACCTACTGTGGCATACTGAGGAGGAGGATCATCAACTACTACGCCCGGATCTACGGTGCAACTAAGACTGTTACAGCGCACAACCTCGACGATGAAGCCCAGACGGCTGTCGTCAACATACTGAGGGGCGACGTGGTTGGGCTGCTTAGGCAGCACCCCCTAGCGCCTCCCGCGAGTGAGAGGCTTGTACCCCGAATCAAGCCCCTGAGGAAGATATATGAGTGGGAGACCACTACCTACGCCTTCTTGAAGGGCTTCAAGTTCCAGGAGACCGAGTGCATGTACATACGCTACGCTCCAACCCTTAGGGCTAGGGTGAGGGAGGCGCTATACCTCATAGAGAGTAGAGCCCCCGGCAGCCTACTACGCCTCCTAGAGACCCTAGACTCCATACTAGCCGAGCCCGCCTCGAAGCTAAGCGTCGAGAGGCTGCCTCCCTGCTCCTCATGCGGGGAGCCCACGAGCCCTAACAGGAGCCTCTGCAAGCTATGCGAGATACTCAAGGCCGCCGGAGTAGAGAGGCCAATCTACTCAATACCTTGGAGGAAGCTGCCACGCTTTATTAAGGCCCTATACATGAGGGGCTCGGGGGTGCATGGGGTTGAAGAGGAGGCTACAACTCCCCGAGGGCCTGAAGCCGCCTGAGGCCATAGTCAAGAAGCCCAGGCTGAGGAAGCTGGGCCCCATAGACCCCGGCCTACGGAGAGGTAGGGGCTTCAGCCTAGGCGAGCTGAGGGAGGCAGGTCTAACACCCAAGCAGGCCCTAAAACTCGGCATCTACGTCGACAAGAGGAGAAGGACCGTGCATCCCTGGAATGTAGAGGCCCTCAAGGATTTCCTCAAGAAGCTAAGGGAGGCCGGCATCAAGGTATAGCCTACCCCGTAGGGTCCCCGCGGGGACCCGCGCCCCCGCCTAGGGCAGGAGGGGTTTACGCCTACCCTTCTGTTCACCCTGCTGGCTCTCCGCGACGGCGTATATCCCCACTACCCGGCCGCCCTCGCACTCCGCGGAGGGCCCTCCGACGTAGTCTCCCTCCTGGAAGTCCCTCTTTATTATCTCGTCGCCGCACTTGACCTCAGTGATTATCCTAGGCGGCTTCTGTGACTCCATCACCCTCGAGACCTCCCTCGCCTGCTTGATGGTTAGGTAGATTATGCCTGCAAGGCTTACTATTAACAGT
Organism: Acidilobaceae archaeon; assembly: GCA_026985385.1. GTDB lineage: Archaea > Thermoproteota > Thermoprotei_A > Sulfolobales > Acidilobaceae > Calypsonella. The sequence goes on from JALSQM010000086.1 coordinate 4,219, forward strand.
AGTGCTTGTAGCCAGTAGGGCATGACCTGGCCCTCCATGGTTCCCACCTCCTACTGGCCTATGCCGGCCGTATTCCCAACACCCACGACTACCGCTATGTCGCCTGGCCTCGTCTCCTCCAGGATTATCTTGCGCGCCCTCTCAACCGCTTTCTCCACGCCCTTGTATACCTTCTCATTCATCGCTGTTATAGCCTCCTCCTCGGACATCTTAATCGCTATAGCCCTCAGGGGTATACCATTCTCTGCGGCTACGCGCTCGAAGCGTATCTTCTCCGGGCCCGGATCCCCTATGGCTGCGCCTACGCCCTCCGCTATGGAGCCCGTCTCCTCCCCCTCCAGCTTCAGGGCCGCATCTATGGTTAGTAGGAGGGCGGGCTTGGAGCCCCGGGCTATGAGATCCTCCACTATCTTCTCGACCGCGTGCCCTGGCCTCCCCACACTAGAGGCGGGGCCCTTAGCCTTGACTAGCACGAGCCTCCTACCCTCGAACTCGACCTCCGCCGCCACGGTTTCGTCGTCAACATCCACCCAACGGGCTTCAGGGCCCGCGAGTCTGTAGACGACCAGGGGGCCAGCGCCATCCCCTATAGGGACCCCCTTGATGAAGTAGTCCTGGGCCTTCCAGAGCGTTTGGGCTTGCTGGAGTATCGCGGGCATTAGAAGCTGTAGCTGCATGATTAGGACCCAGTTCTTGGTCTTCTCGCCGTACATGAGTAGGTGCCTGACAACCTTGTAGATGTAGTTCAGCGCCGCTGCTATCTCGATCGCAACCTCCGCCCTGCTCCTAACTACCTCGCTGACATCCTTCATGGCATCCTTGAAGAACTCCTTGAAGCGCAGCCTCCTGACATTGAAGAGGTGGTCGAGCCTCTTGATTATATCTATGGGCTCTATGTTTACCGGCTCTATGATGAAGAAGTCTATTGTTCTCTCGAGGAGCGTGTCTACATCGCTACCCCTATTCTTTACTATGTACTCCCTTGCCTTCCTCCTGGCCCCCGCCGCCATCCACTCTATCATGCTCAGCTTCGACCTTATGTCGCCCTTCCACACGTAGACCTGGAGCCTCTGGTTCGCGCCAAGGAATAGGAGTACGAATATGACTAGGAATATCAACTGGCTGACCGCTGATATCCAGTCTGGGAGGCTACCCCCCATGAGCGATACTGGCTGCACGCCTGACCCTCCGGGGGAGCCACGCGTTAGCCGAAGCTTTTTTGGTATTGCGTGATAGAGGCGCCCTCTTCTCCCCTATCGCCTCTTGGGTTCCACCTCTTCGCCTCTCCTCGTCGTCACTATTATCCTATCCTTCAGCATCAGGAATGTGTGCTCGAACTGAGCTACGAGGCCCCGGGCCTTCTCTACTAGGACCGGGTACTTCTCCAGGGCGCCCTTCACCGTGAGGCCCCTGACGGCTAGTAGGATCTCGTCATCCGATGCGAGGCCGCGTAGCCAGCGCGGCGTGAAGGGTAGGGTCTTGTAGTTCTCCTCTATGTAGCCTAGCAGCCTCTCCTCGATGGGGCCTAGGGGGATGCGCGGCTTCCTCCCCAGGTATGAGTATATCGTAGTGGTGGAGGCTTCAGTCACCATGCCAGCCCCGTTCGTAGCGAAAGGCTCTATTGCGAAGAGTACTGGCGGGCGGAGCCTGAATATCATCATGCGCCTATCCGGGTAGTTTGGTATGCTGAGGCCGGCGTGGACCGTGTACCTCCCGATAGTGTGGCCGTAGAGGTTCTTGATGGGCTTGAAGCCCAGCCTCTTCATTGTAGTGTACACCGTCTTCCCTATCTCGTAGAGGCTTATGCCGGGCCTGAGGATCCCCTCAACCGCCTTGAGCGCCTCCCTCGAGGCCTCGAGGAGCCTCTGGTTGCTCTCGGAGAGGTCTACTGTGGCCGCGGTATCAGCTATGTACCCGTCTACGTGGACGCCTACATCCACCTTCACGACTGCGCCCTCGGGTATCACGGTGTCCTCGCGGAGGCAGGGCGTGTAGTGGGCTGCGACCTCGTTTATCGAGATGTTGCAGGGGAAGGCGGGTCTAGCCCCCTTCTCCACTATGAAGCGTTCCACCTCACCGCAGACCTCACTAGCCCTCCGGCCCGCCTCGACAAGCCTTGCCCCGTAGTCCCTGGCCTCCGCTGCTATCCTCCCCGCTAGCAATAGCTTCCTCATAGCCTCCTCGTCAAGCTCGAAGGGCACCGTGCTCCCCGGGAGGTGGGGAGCAGTGGAAGAGGTTTAAGGGAGCACGCATACACCCCCAGGGGAGCCTCGGGGTGGACATGCATGGCTAGGATAAGGTATCTGGGCCACTCGAGCTTTGAGATCCGCATACTGAATAAGGAGGGGGTAGAGAAGAGGATACTAATAGACCCCTTCATAACCGGTAATCCCGCCTCACCCGTTAAGTTGGACGAGCTTACGGGTGTGGATCTGGTAGTGGTGACGCACGGCCACGGAGACCACCTCGGCGACGCTATATCGATCCTGAAGAAGAACCCTAACGCGAAGGTGGTGGGCATATTCGAGCTGGCCAACTACGTGGCCGAGCAGATAGGGGATAGCTCGAGGGCCATAGGGGGCAACATGGGCGGCCCCATGCTGGTTGATGGCCTGAAGATAGCGCTGACCCCCGCCATGCATAGCAGTCCATACGGGGCTCCAACGGGGGTAGTCATAATATCGGAGAGGGAGGGTGTGAGCATCTACCACGCCGGCGACACCGGCATATTCGCGACCATGCAGCTGATAGGCGAGATCTACAAGCCCACGGTAGCGCTCCTACCCATAGGCGGCCACTTCACCATGGACCCCGTCGAGGCTGCTAAGGCCGTCGAGCTCATAAAGCCCAAGTACGCCATACCAATGCACTACGGCACCTTCCCCGTCCTCTACGGTACACCCGAGGAGTTCAAGAGGCTGGTAGAGGAGAAGGGGCTCCCCACCAAGGTTGTTATACTCAAGCCGGGCGAGGAGTTCGAAGTCAAGGGCTAGAGGGATCCTCCCCTCACCGTCACAGCTTGGCGGCCGAGACCCTTTTTCCCCGCTACCCCCGGGGTTAGGGCTCCGAGTTGGCTGACAGCCTCTCTCCTCCTTACCCCGGGGTTTTAAGATGCCGTAGACGGGGAGTGCCGGGGGGTCTAGAGTGCCGAGGGTGGCTGTGGTAGACTATGATGTATGCAAGCCTAGGAAGTGTAACCACGAGTGCATCAGGGTCTGCCCCATAAACAAGACTGGTAGAGGCGTCGCTATAGAGGCTAGCGACGAGTTGGGAGGGAAGCCTGTGATATACGAGGACGTCTGTATAGGCTGTGGGCTGTGCGTTAAGGCGTGCCCCTTCAAGGCGATATACATAGTCAACCTGCCCGAGGAGCTTGAGGAGGAGGCGGTGCACCGGTATGGCCCGAACTCGTTTAAGCTATACAGGCTGCCCGTGCCTAAGGATGGGCACGTCGTCGGCCTCATAGGCAGGAATGGCACGGGTAAGACTACGGCCCTCCGCATACTCTCGGGGGAGCTTAAGCCCAACCTCGGACGCTACGATGACCCCCCCGAGTGGGACGAGGTAATCAGGCACTTCCGCGGCAGCGAGCTGCAGGCCTACTTCCAGAAGCTTGCAGCCAAGCAGTTACGCGTGGTGCACAAGATCCAGTATATCGACTTGGTGCCGCGCCACGTGAAGGGGAGTGTGGGCGAGCTGCTGAAGAGGGCCGATGAGAGGGGGGTGTATAGGGAGATAGCTGAGTACCTCGGCCTCGACAAGATCTGGGACCGCGACATTAGGAAGCTTAGCGGGGGCGAGCTGCAGAAGCTCGTCATAGGGGCGGTCCTCTCCAAGGAAGCCGACGTCTACATATTCGACGAGCCCTCAAGCTACCTCGACGTAGCTGAGAGGATCAGGGTTGCCAGGCTCATCCGGCGGGAGGTGAGGCCCGGCAAGTACTTCCTCGTCGCAGAGCACGACCTAGCCATGCTCGACTATCTGAGTGACTACGTCTCAATAATCTACGGCGAGCCCGGGGTGTACGGCATCGTATCCAAGCCCTACGGCGTCGGGGCCGGGATAAACCACTTCCTAGAGGGCTACCTGCCCGCGGAGAATACGAGGATACGGAGGGAGCCCATACGCTTCCGCCTACCCCCAAGCGAGGCCGAGGCCCCGAGGCAGGGCTATAGGAGGAAGTACATGGAGTGGGGGGACCTCAGAGTGGAGCTCGACGGCTTCACACTGGAGGCCGAGGCGGGAGAGATATGGAGTGGGGAAGTCATAGGCATAGTGGGGCCCAACGGGATAGGTAAGACCACCCTCATAAGGGTGCTGGCAGGCAGGCTCAAGCCTAGGGAGGGCTGGGTCGCCAGCCTCGGCGAGTTCACAGTAAGCTACAAGCCCCAGCGCATCTCACCCGAGATGTTCCCCGAGGGAGCAACGGTCGAGGAGCTACTAAAGACCGCCAACCCCTCAAGCACCGTGCCAGGCTCCTGGCTCTACGTCGAGCTAGTCAAGAAACTAAGGCTGGACAGGCTCTTCGACCGCGAGGCCCGAAGCCTCAGCGGCGGGGAGATGCAGAAGCTAGCAATAGCAATCGTACTAGCCAGGGAGGCCGACATATACCTCCTAGACGAGCCGAGCGCCTACCTCGACGTGGAGGAGAGGCTCAGCGTCGCAAAAATAATCAGGAGGCTCACAGAAACCCGCGAAGCAGCAGCCTTCGTAGTAGAACACGACATAGTCATACAAGACTTCATAAGCGACAGACTAATAGTAATACTAGGAGAACCAGGGCGACACGGCAAAGCCTCCAAACCCCTAAACCTAAAGGAGGGCATGAACAAATTCCTAGAATACCTAGGCATAACATTCAGGAGAGACCCACAAACATACAGGCCAAGAGTCAACAAGGAGGGAAGCTACCTCGACAGAATGCAGAAAACATCACACCAATACTACTACACCTAATTTATTCCCTCTTATGAGAATTCGGTGGAGGAAGTAGAGGAGCCCCCTAACCCTCTCCCTGTTGCTATTCCCTGTTATGGGAATTAGCGCCTGGCACTTACAAGGTACCGATTTACGTCTACTTCCTTGCTATTCCCTGTTATGGGAATTCCAACGCTGTGGCCAACAGGATCCTGGACTACCTAGAACTTGCTATTCCCTGTTATGGGAATGACGTGGGCCTCGAGTGTTGGCGGGGAGGCTAGTGGGCTTGCTATTCCCTGTTATGGGAATGTATGGCATGCTGTGGTATCCAATCCTCAAGGCGCGATACACGCTTCGGTCTTGCTATTCCCTGTTATGGGAATGAGAGCATTTAAGATAGAGGGGCTTGCATATACAGATAATCTTGCTATTCCCTGTTATGGGAATGACTTCGAGATTGAAATACTGGAAGAACTTGGGGTAAAGTACCTTGCTATTCCCTGTTATGGGAATGCAAACGTCATGTCAACAACCCTGAGAGGCTTCAGAGGCCTCTTGCTATTCCCTGTTATGGGAATGTTGTGGCGCTCACATCCACATCAAGGCGCCGTTCATATACTTGCTATTCCCTGTTATGGGAATGGCCGATGTCCTCGAGGGGAAGCTCGGGGGTAACGCGCCCTTGCTATTCCCTGTTATGGGAATGCAGGGGGGCCTATCCAGCTCTTCTATTATGCTGATAGCTTGCTATTCCCTGTTATGGGAATGATCTCTATCGCTGTGTTCAGCTCTTCAAGCTTAAAGATACTTGCTATTCCCTGTTATGGGAATGGTTCTTGGTTTTTCATGGTTTCCCCGTGCTTCCCTGTTCTGGGGCTCCCACCCCCCAGTGTCTTCACTGGGCTGCTCCCCTATTTATGCTCTCCCACGGGGGGCCCACTCCGGGCCCCCGGAAACCGGGGCCCCAGGGGTTTTGCCTGTTCGCGCGCCTCCATTCACCCCCAATCTACAAACCAAGGGCAAACCCCGTCACAGCGACAATCGAGTGGAGCACATCAGAGCCGACGTGAAGATTCTCATAGTAGAGCCGGGTTTAAATAGTATTTGCCGCGGAGCGACAACCGCCCAGACAGCCACAGCCATGCACCCCACATTAGCGGGGTAGCTAAAATATTAACACCACACTAATCTCCAGTACGAGACTGATTGTGATAAACCAAACCACCCACACGGAAGAAAGACAACATACAAACACTCGAGATGAGAAGTTATCCATCCACAGGTCCCAAGGAGGGGTTTAAAAGGGGGTTTAAGTGTCTTCTGGGGCCTCGGCTTGTTTTGCGCGCTCACTTGGGGGTCGCTACTCCGCCGTCTGCATCATCGGCCCTCTGGGTTCTAGTTGCTGTGTCTGCGGCTGATAAGGTGTTTG
>JALSQM010000087.1 GCA_026985385.1 Acidilobaceae archaeon
ATCCCTGTGAGCGAGGGTGAGTATAGGCTCCTCAAAGCCCTGGCGAGTAGGGGGCTGAGAGGGGGGAGCCTCGAGGAGCTGGAGGCCGCCACGGGCATACCCAAGTCCACCATAGCGAGCCTGGCGGGGCTCCTAGCCGCTAAGGGCCTCGCTAGGGTGGAGGCCTCGGTTGAGGAGAGGCTCAAGCCCAGCGAGAGGGGGAGGCTAGTACTAGAGAGGGGGGCCCCCGAGGAGAGGCTTGTGAGGCTCCTAGCCGAGAGGGGGGGCGAGGCCGGCATTGATGACGTCAGGAGGATCCTCGGCGGGGAGGCTGGCATCGCCATAGGGGAGGCCAAGCGCCTGGGCCTCATATCGATTAGGGAGGGGAGGGTGAGGCTCGAAGTCGACCCGGAGAGGGCGCTGAGGGAGGCGTCCCTGGTCCGGGAGGCGCTTGAGGCCCTAGCAAGCGGTGGAGATGCCCCTAAGGAGTTGGAGCCTGTCCTCAGGCGTAGGGGCCTCGTGACTGTTGAGAGGGTTAAGAGGACCCGCGTCGAGCTAGCCGGGGACCCGGGCGAGATCCTCTCAAGGGTAAGAGTTGAGATTGGGAGGCTCAGCCACGAGCTCCTGAGAGGGGGCGCCTGGAGGGGGGCTTCATTCAGGCCCTATAACGTTAGGGCGGAGCCCCCCAGGATCCTGCCTGCGAGGACGCACTTCCTAGCGGATTTCATAGAGGAGCTTAGGGACATCATGAGGGAGATGGGGTTCAGGGAGGTCAGGGGCCCCATTGTTGAGGTTGAACTATTCAACTTCGACATGCTCTTCCAGGCCCAGGACCACCCCGCCAGGGAGATACACGACACCCTGAGGATAGCGGAGCCTGCCGAGGCGAGTCTCGAGGGGCTAGAGGGGCTCGTTGAGAGGGTTGGAAGGATCCACGAGGCCGGCTGGGGCTACAAGTGGGATCCCGCGGCCGCGGCCAGGCTCGTGCTGCGCAGCCAGACGACGAGCGTCTCAGCTAGGACGCTGGCGTCAAAGCCACCCGAGCCCCTGCGGGCCTTCACTATAGGGAGGGTCTTCAGGAGCGATACAGTCGATGCGACGCACCTCCCACAGTTCCACCAGCTCGACGGGGTCGAGGGCTGGAGCGGCTACACCTTCAGGGACCTCCTCGGGACGCTGAGGGAGATAGGGGAGAGGCTGGGCCTCGAGATACGCTTCAAGCCCGCCTACTTCCCCTTCACGGAGCCCAGCGTGGAGGGCTACGCTAAGATGCCGGGCGGCGGCTGGGTGGAGCTCTTCGGGGCGGGGCTCCTGAGGCCTGAGGTGCTGGAGATGGCTGGGGTGGAGTACCCCGTCGGCGCCTGGGGCCTCGGCGTTGAGAGGCTCGCAGCAGCCTACTATGGCATCAGGGACATACGCCTACTCTACACGAGGGACCTCGACTACATCAGGGGCATGCCCGTTAGGAGGAGGTGGTAGCACTTGCCAGTCCTGAAATTCAAGTTCGAGAGGCTCAGAGACCTCATAGAGGTAGCTGGCCCCGAGGAGCTTGAGGACGTAGCATTCAGGCTTAAGGGGGAGGTCGAGTGGGGCGGGGACGGCTACGTCTACATAGAACTAAACCCCGACCGCCCTGATATGTATATAGGCGAGGGCTTCGCGAGGGCCGCTAGAGGGCTCCTAGGGGTTGAGAGGGGCTACTCGAGGCCCGAGGCCAGGGCTTCGGGCGTCGAGGTAATAGCGGGCGAGGTCCATAGTAGGCCCTACATAGCAGCGGCGGTAGTCTACAACGTCAACGTTGACGAGGACTACCTAGAGGAGCTAGTCCAGTTCCAGGAGAAGCTCCACGACACCCTGGGCAGGCGGAGGAGGAAGGCTGCGATAGGCTTCCACGACCTAGCGAAGCTGCCTAGTAGGGTGGTGAGGTACGAGCTCGTGGACGTCAAGGATGCGAGGATGAAGCCCCTCCACCACGACGCCGAGATGACGGTGGCCGAGGTGCTCGAGTCCACGGAGCAGGGTGAGAGGTACGGCTCGATAGCCCTCATGGAGGGGAGGCACCCGGCGCTCATCGCGGGGGACGAGATAATAGCTGTGCCCCCCGTCATAAACTCCGATATAACCAGGGTGGAGCCCGGCACCAGGGACTTATTCATAGACGTGACTGGGACCGACAGGGCGACTGTCCTTAACGTCCTAGAGGTCATAGTGGCCGGGCTTGCTGAGAGGCCCGGGGCTAGGGTGGGGCTTGTCGCCGTCAGAGCCCCTGGGTTTGAGGGCGAGACTCCGAGGCTCCAGACGAGGATCCTCGAGTTGAAGTCGTCCTGGGCCTCTAGGGTGCTCGGAGTCGAAGTGGGGGCCGGGGAGCTGGCTAGGCTGCTCGAGAGGGCTAGGCATAACGCCTCGGCGGGTGAGGACGGGGACACCGTTAGGGTCGAGGTGCCGCCCTACAGGGTCGACGTCCTAGCGCCCATCGATCTAGTCGAGGACGCCGCCATGATGATGGGCTACGAGGCACTCATACCCGAGCCCCCAAGGCTCAGGACCCGGGGGGGACTCGACGGCCTCACGATGCTCTCGAGGGCCCTGAGGCTGCTCGCG
>JALSQM010000088.1 GCA_026985385.1 Acidilobaceae archaeon
ATAAGAAGATATTCCTTGATAACCCCGTCATTAGAGCTAGGCTTGAGGGTGTAGGTGTGATACCCCGTAACCTCGCTATAGAACTCGGCATAGTCGGACCTAACTTGAGGGCCTCAGGAGTAGAATATGACGTCAGGCTTGCGGAGCCCTATGAGGCCTATGGAGAGCTAGACTTCGAGATCCCAGTCTTCGAGGAAGGCGATGCCCTAGCGAGGACATGGGTGAGGGTCGAGGAAATAAGGCAGAGCTTAAGGATCCTCGAGCAGGTGGCCGACAAGCTAGACAAGATGCCCCGGGAGGGTGTCATGCATGATAAGTTCTGGGCTAAGGCCCCCAAGCTCTACAAGGACGTGTACGCCAAGGAGGGCAGGGTGAAGCTAATGCCCCTCTTCGCAACGCTAAGGGTGCCTAAGGGTAAGGCCTTCGCACGCGCGGAAGCGGGTAGGGGGGAGATAGTCTACTATGTTGAGAGTGACGGTGGTATGACCCCCTACAGGGTTAGAGTAGTCTCCCCCTCCTTCAGGAACGCCATCGTATTCAAGTACATAGCCCCCGGCCACAAGTTGATGGATCTCCCAGCAATCTATGGTAGCATAGACTACTTCCCACCCGAAGCCGACAGGTAGGGGGTGGTGCTCGTGGGCTGGATATCCGTTATAGGGGAATGGTTCTTCTGGCCCCCCTTCTTCCAGCTAGTAATAGCCCCCGGCCTAGTGGCCGCACTCGTAATAGTGATATTCATACTCTGGTTCGAGAGGAAGACAGCGGCTAGAGTGCAGATGAGGGTTGGCCCATACAATGTCAGCCCCCGCCTGGGTGGCGCCCTGCAGCTGATAGCGGATCTCGTGAGATACTCTTTCCAAGAATTCATTATCCCCTTCACCGTCGATAAAGCCGCCTACGTGGCGGCGCCGCTCCTCATGCTGATAGCTACAGTGCTCCCGGCAGCGGTGATGCCTATGTCGCCCGTTCTACCCTACTCCTACAGCTGGCCCAATATCATGGAGTACAACCTACTGCTGGCGCTGGCCCTACTAACGATCTCACCCATATTCACCGTGGCCGCTGGCTGGGCTTCTAACAACAAGTTCTCACTCATAGGGGCGGCGCGAGAGTCCTTCATGATAACGGCGTACGAGCTCATATTCATAATAGCGGTTCTAGCCACGGCGGCCCCCGTGCATAGCTATGACATAGTGAGGATAGTGGAGGCGCAGAGGACGTGGAGGGTCATGGCTCTACTTAATCCGCCGGCCTTCCTCGCGGCCTTGATAGCTGTGCTCATGAGTACGAGCGGCTTCCCCTTCGAGATACCTGAAAGCGAGCACGAGGTAGTAGCTGGGCCCTTCACGGAGTACTCCGGTTTAATGTATGGAGTCGAGATGGGTGCAGCTTACATTAAGAGATACATTATGAGCGTCCTCATGGCACTAGTCTTCTTCAGCGGCTGGAAGCCGCTGGATCCCACTCCAGGTGCAGGGGTCTGGTCGGGCTACGTCGCCCCGCTTGTCGTGGTGCTGATAAAAGCTACGATAATAATGGCGGTGATAAGCTTCCTGAGGGCAGTCTACGGGAGATACAGGCTAGACCAGGCCCTCCACCTAGCCTGGCGCCTCGCCTTGCCCCTGGCCCTCATAGGCTATGCTATAGGCCTCCTCTATGGGTACCTGGGGGTGTTGTAGGGATGCCTCCGAAACCCGCGCATAAGAGGGTTCCCCTCTACGGCTTCCTCTCCGCGGTTAAGGGTAACCTGGAGGCCCTGACAATAGGGTTGAAGTACTTCCTCAACCCGAACAGGTCAACGCTCCATTACCCCAGGGAATACATAAAGCTGAGGCCCGGCTACAGGGGCTATATCGTGTTAAACAAGGCTAAGTGCATAATGTGTGATTCCTGCGCTAGGATATGCCCGGCTGCCGCCATGAAGATGGTGCGCTTCCAAGCACCCGACCCTAAGAGGCCCGGTAAGATGAAGCTCTATAAGTACCCCGTGATAAACTATCAGCGCTGCATATTCTGTGGGTTCTGCGTTGACGTATGCCCCACTGAAGCGCTGCGCCACGTTCCCGCTCATGACGTCGTCTATCTGAACCTCGCGGAGATGGAACTGGACCTCGACAGGTTCCAGGTCGAACCCAAGAGCCCCGCCGAGGTTGAGGGAGGAATACCCGTCAAATACATCTTCGACCCAGACCGTGGCCTCGTCAAGGTGAGGGCCACAGAGGGGGGTGGGGGAAGTGGCGGTTGAGCATATACCCTTATATGTAGGTATACTTGGCGGTATACTCGTGGTACTGGCTTACTACATAACTGTCGCTAAAGACCTAGTATACGCTAGCATAGCGTTGGCCCTCCTAGGCTCGTTTAACGCCGCCCTCATAGCCCTCCTAGGGTTCCCCATAGTAGCTGTATTCGTGGTTATAGTCTACGTAGGAGCAGCGGTGATGTTCATAATAATTGTTATCTCTATGCTCGGAGGCGAGCAGAGGGAGCAGAGAGAGGAGTTCAGAGGTGTTTCGACGGGCCTACTAGTTGCAAGCGCCCTCCTCACAGTACTTGCCGGCGCGGGGATTTACCTAGTCTACTCAAAGCCGGGCACATACACGGTATCAAGCGTATCCCAAGTACTGGCTAGCCGCTACCTCCCAGCACTCGGGGTACTCTTCGTGGCCTTGGCGGCGACGCTGGTTGAGGCTATATCGGTAGCTAGGAGGTTGGAGCAGCAATGACGTGGGAGGCTGTATCGGCTGAGGTCTTCATGTTCGCTGTAGCACTCGCAGCTATAGGGGCTTACGGGGTATCGGTCACCCGGAACCTACTGCGCATTTTACTGTCGATAGAGGTGATATTCAACTCCATCCTGCTAATGGTTGTGGCAATGCTATCCGCATACCCCGCCCTGGGCTCCGCATTCTCGATAGTCTTGATCTCCATAGTCTCAGCTGAGGTAATAGTGGTTGTAGCCGTTCTTGTGGCGTATTACAGGTTGTCGAGAAGCTTTGAGACCACAGAGCTGGAGGAGGGGGGTGTGTAGGAAAGTTGACATTGATACTGGGCGGACCCCTACTCTGGTTATCCGTGATCCTACCCGTGGGAGCGGGCCTCATAGCGTGGCTCGCCGGCGTTGAGACCGAGGAGGCCTCGAGGCTCGCAGGAGGTATCTCGGCGATACTACTAGCAATACCTGGGGCCATAGTTGCCGGCCTCTACGCAGGCGGCCTAGTTTCAGAAGGCGTCCTAGACCCCTTCTACGCCACCTTCCACCGCGTAGGCACGATAGCGCTTGCCGTGGACGGCTTGAACGGCCCCATAGTATTAGGTGTATCGGCGGTCACAGCTGCGGTAGCCGCTTACAGTGTGCGCTACATGAGGGTTCGCATAGAGGAGATGGAGAGGGAGGGCGAGAGAGCGCCAGGAATGGGCCTGTACTTCTTCCTCTATAACCTCTTCGCTGCAGCCATGCTTGGGCTTGCCATGGCAACTAACCTCATACTATTCTACGTCTTCCTAGAGCTAACTCTAGTGCCCTCCTTTCTACTGATAGCATACTGGGGCTACGGGGATAGGAGGAGGATCTCGCTCCTCTACTTCGTCTGGACCCATATAGGTGCAGTGTTACTCCTAACGGGTATAATTTACTACGGCGTGAAGCTCGGGACATTCGACTACCTCCGCGTACCGCAATTAAGCCCCGTCGGCCCTGTTGAGGCCGCTCTCGGGACGGCTGCTAAGGCGGTAGCACTCCTGATGAGTATAGGGCTCTTCATTAAGATGGCAGTCTTCGGCGTCCACATGTGGCTGCCCTACGCCCACGCTGAGGCTCCTACCCCAATCAGCGCGCTACTAAGCCCTAACCTAATCGGGCTCACCGGCTACGCCTACGCTAGATTCGTGATACCCTCGTTCCCATCAATACTGCTCGGCTGGAGGAACTACTTAGTCGCACTCGCATTCACGACGATAATATATGGCGGTCTCGTAGCGCTCACGCAGAGGGACTTCAAGAGGTTCCTAGCATACTCCAGTATAAGCCAGATGGGCTACATGCTTCTAGGCCTCGCGACCCTGACCTCCATAGGTATAGCTGGCGCTATGTTCCACTACCTCGTGCACGCTATAGGAAAGGCCCTCCTCTTCATGACCGCCGGCGTGTTCATAACAGAGCTACACGGCCTCAGGGATATAAGGGCCATGGGCGGGCTGGCGAGGAGGTACCCGCTCACGGCAGCTCTAGCCTTGTATGGATTCCTGCACTTGTCTGGTATGCCGCCATCACCTGGTATATGGAGTGAGTGGATGATCCTAGTGGGCCTTTACAGGGTCTACAACCACCCACTCTCAACGCTCTTCTCGATAGCACTCGTAACCGCTGTGGCGCTAACAGTCTCAGCGGCTTACTCCTTCATAACTATGAGGAGGATCTTCTACGGGCAGCCGAGGAGTGATCTGGCAAAGAAGGGAGCCGAGGTGCGGAACGTCCTCGTGGTCTCCATGTTCTCACTGCTTCTAGTGGGCTTCCTAGTGTTCATACTGGCAACGCCTCTGATCAATTCGCTCATGAGGGTAGCCTCTCTACTCGTGATACACCTAGTCTAGGGGTGTGAGCCGTGGTTAGCCCCGTATTAGCTACCCTGATATGGGGGATCCCCTACATCGGCGCTGGTATCATAGGGATACTCTACGTTTTAGGTGTTAAGAACGAGAAGGTGCATGGGGTGCTGTCCGCAGCATCGCTATTCATAGCTGCAATTCTAGCCACGATAGTCGGCTACCATGTCCTTGCGAGCGGGCAACCTATACTCCACGAGTTCAAGTGGATACCCTCGATCAACGTGAGGGTATCTACATACATCGACGGGCTATCGGCTATAATGGTTATACTAGTCTCCTGGCTCAGCTTCCTCATAGGAGTCTATAGCATCGAGTACATGAAGGGGGACTGGGGCGTACCCAGGTACTTCTTCTTCTTCACATTCTTCGTTGGCAGCATGCTATTAGTGGTCAGTGCCAACAACCTCCTACTACTCTTCATAGGCTGGGAAGGCACGGGGCTCGCCAGCTACGCCCTCATAGGACACTGGTACACTGATGAGGAGGAGTACTGGGTCGGCGTACCCGGTCGCAGGGCTATGGGCGTGCCCATGTACTTCGAGCCAAGCCACAGCGGGCTCAGAGCCATACTGTTCACTAGGGTTGGAGATATAGGCATGCTGATAGGCATGGCTATAATGTACTACCTCACAGGCACACTCTCGATAACGGGGATAGCCGCTAAAGCGCCATCGTGGATGGCTTGGCTTGCCTCACACCACGTCTTGACGCTCACGCTAGTGCTCTTCACGCTGGGCGCCCTCGCGAAGAGCGCCCAGTTCCCCTTCCATGAATGGCTTGTAACGGCCATGACCGGTCCCACTCCTGTCTCGGCGCTCATACACGCCGCAACCATGGTTAAGGCCGGCATATACCTGGTGCTACGCTTCGCGCCCATATTCTACTACGGCGCCCTTAACGCTCCAGCCCCCCTCCACGCCATAGTAGTTCATGACACCTACCAGTACTTCATGCTGGTAGCAGGTCTCGGCGCCGTCACAGCGTTCATGCTAGCTACCATGGCGCTGGTATCGAACGAGTTCAAGCTAATACTGGCATTCTCCACTGCCAGCCAGATAGGCTACATGTTCCTGGCTGCAGGAGCGGCTGGAATGTTGGTGGCCGAAGGCAATGTAGAGGGGTTCGCGGCCGGCGTCCTAGCCGGGCTCTCACACCTCATGAGCCACGCCGTCTTCAAGGCCGCACTCTTCCTGATATCCGGCTGGGCCCTCCACGTGGCCCATAGCAGGTTCATAGATAAAATGGGCGACTACGCCAAGTACATGAAGCTAACGGCGATCTCAATGTGGCTGGCCGGCCTAAGCCTAATGGGGATACCACCACTCAGCGGCTTCTTCAGCAAGGAGCTAACCCTGCACGCAGCCGAGGAGGCACACTTCCAGAGCGGTTTCCTCCTAGGGGCCCTGACGGCCCTCCTAACAGCCGCCTACACCACGAGGCTAATAGTGAGGGTCTTCCACATGCCGCCCTACGAGGAGCCCGAGCACAAGCCCCACGAGGCCCCTATACTCATGCTGGGCCCCTACTTCATTCTAGCTCTCGCAGCCCTAGTGCTAGGTGCATCGTGGTGGTGGCTCGCAAAAGTCTTCGCTAAGGCCGGCGAGCTAACTAGGGCCGGGCAGTTGGCGCTGAGAGTGCCAGCCAAGATGCTCATCGTGCACTTCACCCCAGTAGTCGACGCCGTCCTAGCAGGCGCTATTGCATCGATACTCATAGTATGGTACCTGTACAAGATAGCGGCTGTCAACTTCAGGGCCCTCCTAGCCAGGAGCGCGCTGGCTAAGGCGACATATGACTTCCTCTTCGACAGGTGGTATATAAACGCTGTGATATACATAGTCTTCGTATACGGCTTCGCCGGGCTAGCCCTCTGGCTCGCGGGGGTCGACTTCGCCATAGACTGGTTCTACCATATAGGGCTCATAGCCTTCTTCGGGGCACTGAGCTTCGCCACTAGGGCCCTTCAGAGGGGCAGGCCCGACTACATAGTGTCAATGTACCTCTACATGGCTGGGATAGCCTTACTCCTGGCTTACATCCTGTGGAGGTGATCGATGTGGTGGGCGTAGATGTGATCTTGGCCTCGCTCTACGCAGGGCTTGCAGCCGGCATCCTAGTCCCCCTAACGCCCAGGCATAGGGGCAACGTGGCGCTGGGCCTAGCCTGGGTCGGCACGGCGCTTTACGTCATAGCTGCAGCGCTGACTATGGTGCGTGTAGAAGAGTCGGGACCACTGACTCTGTACTCGGGCCTCGTAGTGCACGATGCCTTCTCATCGTTTATGCTAGTAATAGCAGGCCTCGCGGCAGTGCTGGCACTCTTGTCGGTTGAGGGCCAGGCATCCGAGTGGCCGACGCACCCGGCATTCTATAGCCTACTACCCATCATACTCTTCGGAGTATACATGATGACCGGGGCCGCTAACGCCCTCTTCTTCCTAGCCGTGTGGCTCCTCGTCTCGGTGGCCAGCTACGTCGTAATAGCCCTGCCGGGCGACGCTGCGAGCAGGGGCGCGGCTGTCAGGTACATACTAATGGGTGCCATAGCAACCCTATTCCTAGCGATGTGGGTGGCCGTACACGCGGTCGCCACGGGCACGGTGGCGCTGGCTGCGCCCCGCTCTGATGTGTTCGACTTCAGTGTGTACCCGAGGACGGGTGTTGGCGCGCTAGCGCTGATGCTCTTCCTAGCGGCGGTGGGCTTCAAGCTGGGGGTTGTCCCCTTCCACTGGTGGCTCCCCAACGTCTATGGGAGGGCCGACGGCAGGGCTGTGAGTATAGTAGCTGGAGTGGCGAAGGTGGGCTTCATAGCCGTAGCGGCGAGGCTCGTCTACTACGCTGCAAGCCCCGCCAACGCTAAGGCTCTCGCAGCCGTCCTAGCGGGCCTCGCAGTGATTACAATGACCTACGGTAACATAGCAGCTCTGACAACGAGGGATCTCCAGGCCATACTCGCTTATAGTAGTATAGCACATATAGGATACATACTGACTGCCCTCGCAGCCGCGGCGTACCTTAAGGGGGTGGCGGGATCAAGCCTAGCCCTAGCGGCCCTCGCAGCCGTTGCCATACACACGCTAGCCTACAGCCTGGCTAAGGCCCCCCTCTTCGCCGCCCTCGGAGGCGAGTGGGCCCCCGACCTCAGGGGGCTCCGCGGCATAGCAAAGGCCAGCCCTGGCCTAGCCTCTGGTATAGCGCTCCTCCTCCTAAGCCTCCTCGGGGTACCCCCGCTAGTGGGCTTCTGGGGCAAACTATACATGTTCATGGCCGCCATAAAGTACTCGCTACCCCTCGTAGCCATAGCTCTGATCAATAGCGGCATAAGTGCTGTCTACTATGTAATAGCGATACGCGAGCTCTCCAGGCCCGCGGAGGAGGTAAAACTGCCCCCGCCGAGTGTTAGGGCTTCAATAGCAGCTGCAGCACTCATAACACTGGTAGTGGGTGTTGCAGCGCCCTACCTCGTAGCGCTCATAGCCCCCTAAGCCCCAGGCTTTTCTCTCAATGCGCCCCCATGCTTTTCATGTACGCCGATCGACCACTCCAGGGTGTCCGCTGATGCCTGGCCTCGTAGAGAGGATTGTATGCGGCGACGAGAGGAGGGCCTCTCTGAAGGTAATTGGGGGGATGATCCCCTATCCCCCCTACTGTCTCTGTGACGCTATGGAGGGGGCTCTTCACGAGAACTTGGGGGATCCATACGCTTACCCTGGTCTAACTGAAATGGTCGGAGAAGTAGTTTCATTTGCCTCCAAGGCATCCCTGGGGCGTGTGTATCCTGGCTGGGTCACTAGCGGCGCTACGGAGTCCAACATTCTAGCATTATACGCTGCGAGGGAGGAGGGGTATACGACCGTGATTAGATTCTCGTCCGCCCACTACTCGATCTCCAAGGCCGCCAGGATCCTGGGGATGAGGGAGGTAGTAGTGGAGAGCCTTGGGGGGTTCGCGGCGAACATTGAGGGCCTCGAGGAGGCGTTGGAGGAGAACCCCGGCTCTCTAGTGGTAGCTACCCTAGGCACCACGGAGACGGGCTATCTAGACCCCGTGCCTGACATGGCAAGGCTGGCTAGGAGGTACGACTCCATACTACACATCGATGCGGCGTTCACGGGGCCCCTCCTAGCCTACCTAGGCTCCTCGAAGGCGCCGAAAGCCCTCGACGCCACGGTTAGAACCATGGCGGTTGACCTCCATAAAATACCTGAAGCCCCCCTAGGGGTAGGCGTGCTACTCGCTTACTCGAACGATCTACTTGAGAGTCTCTGGTTCGAGGCACCTTACTTGCCTAGTGGCAGGCAGTTCGGCATCCTAGGCTCGAGGCCCGCGGCGCCACTCGCCGCTGCGAGTATGATAGCTAGAAGAATCGAGCCGCACATGGGAGAGATAGCGGAGGCATTGATGGATTCCACCCGGGAGGTCTACGATGAACTAGTGGAGAGGGGGCCCTACGGGGCCCCCCACCCCCCTGAGTCGCCTCTCATATGCCTAACACACCCCATGCACAGGAGGGTTCACGGGAGGCTACAGGCTCTGGGATATAGGGCCTATCAATGCCCAACCTTCGGAGGCGTGAGGCTGGCTATAATGCCCCACGTGCTTGGAGGTGTGCTTCGGGAATGGGTGGAAGTCCTGAGGAGGGTAGCTTAGAGGGGTTCCGTCTAGCCCTAAAGATGTACGGTAGGATAGCCGGGATCCCTCTCGACGAGGAGTCAGCCCTGAAGGTGGAGGAGCTTGAATTAAAGATAATGTCCACCCTTAGGGGGGAGGCTTCTAAAGCCGTTGATAGCGGTCTGGGGCTCTCGGAGTGGTCGTCTAGCCTACTCGAGTCCGGCGTGCTTGGAGACCTCTACAAACTGGCGGCTGAGACTCTTGGGGTCGAGGGTGCAGGCCTCGAGGAGGCCCGTTCCCTCCTGGAGTCGGGCAGGTATGATGAGCCCGGGGCCCAGGCCCTCTTCATAGTCCTGCAGGCCGTGGCTAGGGCGTACGCTGAAGCGCTACTCGCGAGGGAGGGCTTGAGGGAGAAGTTAACCCACGTATGCCCCGTCTGCGGCGTTGAGACAGACATTATGGTGGCGCGGGGCGCTGGAAGGTACTCGATGTTATGCCCCTTCTGCTACTATGAGTGGATGCTGCCTGGCAGGGGGCTAGTGTGCCCACGCTGCGGCTCCCGCGATAGATTCGCGCTAGGCGTCTACACAGGCCGCAGTGATAGGAGGCTGGCTCTCCTCCACTGCCAGAACTGCGGGTTCACCGCGCGCTTGATAAATGACCCGGAGATATACAGGAGGGCCCCGAGGAGCCTACTACCGCTTATAGCTCTGGGAGCCGATAGGTATAGGAGCGTGGTCGAGGAAGACTAGGGCAGTGCCGTAGATGGTATCCCAAGCCTCCTCTCAATATACTTCGCGGTGAACCAGGCCTCCCTTCCCCTATACGCGTCGACAACGACCCGCTTGGGCCTAGCCTCCTCCACGTACTCTATCACCTCGCTGAAGGTCGCGTGATCGCTGAATGACACGTTGTATATGTTGTCGCTCACTCTGACTGCTACGGCCCTCAACTCCCTCCCCGTAAGCTTCACGTGTATCCCGGGTCTCCTCCGCATTGAGTTGAACCTACTAGTGTGGGCGAAGACTACTACAGGCTCTCCGTCGAAGACCCTGTCTATGGTGGTTAGGGGCTCTATGTTAACACCATAGAACTCCGAGGCTATACGCGCCATCCTCAGAGTCTTAGGGTCGGCTGCGAATGGCTCCCCGATACCCCTAAGTCTAAGCTCCACCATTACCTCTTGAAGCTTCCCATTAAAACCGTAAATGTAGACTGTGCCCTCCCTCAGGCCCCTCTCGACCAGTGATAGGAGAGCCGCCAGCGCGTCCCATT
>JALSQM010000089.1 GCA_026985385.1 Acidilobaceae archaeon
TAGCACGACCACGAAACCGGAGGGCTCGTCTACGACCTCGACGTGGCTCACATCCACGCCCTCGGACCTCAGCTTGTCGATGAGGCCGAGGGCAACCGCCTCCCGCCCCGTCCTCGCTACCAGTAGTGACCTCTGGCCGAGTCTGGCGGCTGCTATGGCGTAGTTAGACGCCGCACCCCCGAGGCCTACCCAGTGCTCCCTAGCCTTGACGTTCTCCTCCGGCCCCGGCAGTTTGTCGAGGCGGAACGATATGTCTATATTTATATTACCTACTGCGACGTGCTCCTGAGAAGACCTGGGTGGAAGCACCTCGCACCAGCCCTCCTAGCCAGGTCGTCCCAGTTACTCAGGATCACCACGGCCTCGGAGGCCACCCTAGAGGCCTCTAAGACCCCCGCCTCGGGCTTGAATTCGTCCGTAGACCTGTTAGCTATGACGGAGCAGACGCAGCCGGCCCTGGCCCCGTAGATGGAGGAGACCGTGAATATAGCGCTTGCCTCCATCTCGAAGCCTAGAACCCCCGCCTCTCTGAGCTCGGGTATTACGCGGGCCGCCCTGGGCGTCATGTAGCCCCGGTACCCCGGCCTCCCCTGGCCAAGGTAGAAGCTGTCGGTGCTGGCTACGACCCCCACCTCGTACTCCACGCCGAGCCTCTCCGCGGCCTCGACGAGTGCCATGAAGACCGTCGGCGAAGCGTAGGCAGGGTACCCCTCCGGCGCGTACTGCCTGCTCGTGCCCTCTAGGCTCACCGCCGCTGGCGCTATAACGAGCGTTCCAGGCCTTAGGTCGGAGCGTAGCGCGCCCATCGTGCCGACCCTTATGAAGGTATCCGCCCCCGCCCTGAGCAGCTCTTCAACGGCTATAGCGGCGCTGGGGGCCCCTATACCCGTGCTAGTAACGCTGATCTCCACTCCACGGTAGCGGCCCGTGTACGTTGTAAATTCCCTCTTCGACGCTACAAGCCTGCGCTCGTCCCAGAGGGAGGAGATCAGCTCCGCCCTAGCCGGATCCCCGGGCAGGAGGACATACCTAGCCACATCCCCCGGCGACACGGCGATGTGGTAGAGGCTGCCGCTGGGGCCTAGGGGTTTCGCTGCCCCACTTCCACCAGGCAAGCCTGGATCCCGGGTGAACCACTGGCTCCCCCTAATAATTCGGGTACCCCCAACCCTGGGGGGTCGGGGGTTTGGGTAGGCGTAGCCTAGCGCTGGCGGCAGCACTCATAGTGGCTGGAGCCATCATAGGAGTCCTCTACCCCTACAGCCTCTTCTACACGAGCCCGGAGACCCAGCTACTCGTAATCAAGGCGACGCTAGCGCTCGCAGGCCTACTCGCTGGGGCACTCATTAGCTCTGCGGGGATAGCGTTGATCGCGGCCCTCAAGGGGGAGGAGGTTGAGGCTGAGGCTGCTGGTGAGGGGGAGGAAGGACGCGAAGGCGGCTAGGGCTGCGCTGGAAAGGTTCTACCCCGGCTTCAACTACACCGTCGAAACCCTCGGAGGCCTGAGGGGCGAGGCCCTCGCCCGCGAGGTCACCGAGAGGGCGTCCCCCTTCACTATAGCCCTGCTCCCCGAGGCCGAGGCGAGGCATGTAGACACAAGGAAGCTCCCGCCCTTCGCCAGGCTAGTCGCCTTCAAGTCACGGGATCTCAGGAACCTGAGGGTCGAGCAGATAGCCTCCCTCGTAGACAGGGGTAGGGCCCTGATCAGACTGGGGGCTGAGTGGCTCGGGGGCGTGGGGGCCTATAGGCTCGACTCCAACGTTTTACCCCCCGGTTTAAGAGCCGAACCCGACATAGACAACTTCATACTAATAAACAACGGCCTCAAGGCGCTCTCACAGCTATTAGGCGTAGAGTTGGATGGCCACGCCCTAGTCTATATAGGCAATGACCTAGCCCACATCTACTATGGGGGAATGCTTCTAGCCACCCTAGACTTGAAGGGATCACCCCCCAGGGGGGCTCGAATCGAAGCCCCCCAGCCGCCGCGGGCGAGCCTGGAGGGCCTACTCGAAGCTAACAGGGAGCCCCTAGGGAGGGCCCTCAACGAGATCAGGAGCTGGCTTTCGACTCAGGTAGCCGAGAGTGATCTAGTCATAGTACCGTGGAGCGGCGGGAAGGACTCCACACTAGCACTACTCCTGGCGAGGGAGGCAGCGGGTTCCGATAGAGTGGTTGCCGTACACGTAGACACAGGCTTAGAGTTCCCCGAGACCGAGGAGTACATTGAGAGGATCTCGGGGATCCTGGGGGTCACCGTCGTTAGGGCCAGCGCAGGCCTCGATAGAGCAGTGGTGGGAGGCAGGGGCCTGCCACGCCGCGGCGATAGGTGGTGCACCGGGATGAAGCTGGAAGCGCTAGCCTCCGCCGTCAGGAGGCTCTCGAGAAACGCCAAGAGGCCGATCGTAGTCGTCGGTGATAGGGACGCCGAGTCGAGGGCTAGGAGCAGGAGGCCCCCCCTCAGGATTGACTCCTATCACGGGCTGAGAACCCTCGCACCCCTCAAGCTCCTAGGGGGAGGCCATGTCACCCTCTCACTCCTCCTAGCAGGGCTCCCCCTCAACAAGCTATACCTCGAGGGCTTCTATAGGATAGGCTGCTTCGTGTGCCCCTACATGAGCGGCTGGGAGAAGTGGCTGCTAGCTAGGGGGCTCTCCGAGGGGGTGTCCTCCAAGGCGCCCTGGGCCAGGAGCCTAATCAGATTGTTCCTCGCCGAGGGTGCCTCGTAATTAGGCTCCTCCACATACGCCTACCTGGGGGGCGTGGTGGCGGGGAAGATTCGCTTCCAGCTTCTCGACGCCTCATATGAGGTGGTTAGTGGGAGGCCCAGGATAGTCCTCTGGGCGCGCGGGGAGGGTGATGAGAGGCTCGTATTGTTCTACGACAATTTTAGGCCGTACTTCTACGCCCTACTCGAGGATGACGCTAACCCCGATGAGGTCGCATCGCGGATCAAGAAGCTATCCGAGCCCCGGAGCCCCATCGTATCGGTTGAACCCGTTGAGAGGAGGTACTTCGGGAGACCGGTTAGAGCCCTCAGGGTAACGACGGTCATACCCGAGTACGTGAGGGAGTATAGGGAGGCCGTCGCCAGGGTTGAAGGTGTCAGAGAGGTTCTAGAAGCCGACATTAGATTCGCCATGAGGTTCCTGATAGACGCGAACCTATACCCCATGAGATGGTATGAGGCCAGCGTCGAGGAGGAGCCACGGGGCCCCTTCATGGTTGACGCCGCTTATAGGCTACTCGAGATCCCTAGAGAGGCTGCTGGGGGGGAGGAGAGGGATCCCCTGGAGGGCCTGAGGATCCTCGCCTTCGACATCGAGGCATACAACCCCCAGAGGAGCCCCGACCCGAAGAGGGATCCCGTGATAATAATAGGCCTACAATCCAGCGCCGACGAGGAGCCACTGCTACTCGAAGCTGAGGACCACAACGACTCCATGCTCCTGAGGCGCTTCGTTGATGAGGTCAAGAGGAGGGATCCCGATATAATAGTTGGCTACAACTCCAACGGATTCGACTGGCCCTACCTCCTGGAGAGGGCTAAGGTGCACGGCGTGAAACTCGAGGTCGGCAGGAGGAGGGGAGTCCAGCCGCAGCCGAGCGTCTATGGCCACATAAGCGTGCCCGGGAGGCTGAACGTCGACTTATACGATTTCGCCGAGGAGATTAGCGAGTTGAAGATGAAGACCCTGGAGGAGGTGGCAGACTACCTCGGAGTCATGCCCAAGGATAAGAGGGTTAACCTGGAGTGGTGGCAGATAAGCGAGTACTGGGACAACCCCTCTAAGAGGCCTATCCTCGAGGAGTACACCAGGCACGACGTGATATCCACCTACGGGCTAGCCGGTAAATTCCTGCCCTTCGGGGCCCAGCTGAGCCAGATAAGCGGCCTACCCCTAGACCAGGTGATGGCCGCCAGCGTGGGCTTCCGCCTCGAGTGGAGGCTCATGAGGGAGGCCTACAAACTCGGGGAGCTCGTGCCGAATAGGGTTGAGAGGAGGGAGGAGCGCTACACTGGCGCTATAGTCCTCCAGCCGATCCGCGGAGTGCACGAGAATATAGCTGTGCTAGACTTCGCCAGCATGTACCCGAACATAATGGTTAAGTTCAACGTGGGACCCGACACACTCGTCAGACCGGGGGAGGAGTATAGCCCCGACGACGTCTACGTCGCACCTGAGGTGGGCCACAAGTTCAGGAAGAGCCCAGATGGCTTCTTCAGGAAGGTGCTCGGGAGGTTCCTGGAGTGGAGGAAGAGGGTAAAGGAGGAGATGAAGAAGTACCCACCCGACAGCCCCATGTATAGGCTCCTCGATGAGAGGCAGAGGGCGATCAAGGTGCTAGCAAACGCCAGCTACGGCTACATGGGCTGGACAGCAGCTAGGTGGTACTGCAGGCCCTGCGCTGAGGCCGTCACAGCCTGGGGTAGGAGCCTCATACGCAGGGCCATAGCCATGGCCAGGGAGCTGGGCCTCCGCGTGATATATGGTGACACCGACTCACTCTTCGTCGACTATAAACCCGACGCCGTGGAGAGGCTCATAGAGAGGATTGAGAGGGAGCTGGGCTTCGAGGTTAAGATAGACAAGATCTACCGTAGAGTATTCTTCACGGAGGCCAAGAAGAGGTACGTGGGACTAACAGAGGATGGCCGCATAGACGTCGTGGGCTTCGAGGCCGTTAGGGGGGATTGGAGCGAGCTAGCCAAGGAGACGCAGCTAACTGTGGCCGAGATAGTATTGAGGACGGGCGACGTCAACAAGGCTGTTAAGTACGTGAGAGACGTCATTGGGAGGCTGAGGAGGGGCGAGATACCCCTAGAGAAGCTGGTTATCTGGAAGACCCTGAGCAAGAGGCTGGATGAGTATGAAGCCGAAGCACCGCATGTAGTCGCCGCGAGGATTATGGAGTCCATGGGCTACAAGATATCCCCCGGCATGAAGATAGGCTACATAGTGGTTAAGGGAAGCGGGAAGGTCTCGAAGAGGGCTAAGCCCTACTTCATAGTAAAACCGAACGAGGTCGACGTGGACTACTATATAGATAAGCAGGTGATCCCAGCCGCCCTGAGGATCCTCGGGTACTTCGGTATTACGGAGAAGAGGCTTAGGAGTGGGGGTGGGGTGAGCCTCCTCGACTTCATGGGCGGTAAAAAGTAGCCCCGCTATAGTAGGTCGTTGAACGTTGCGAACTTCACGTTCGGGGGTCTCCCGGTGAACTTGCCTAGGAGCGCCCCTACCAGTATGTTGACCCTCTTCTCGGCGGCCACGTCGAGGAGCCTCTGAGTCACTATTCCGTCGAACACGACTGCATGAACCTTACCGGGCTCCATCGACTTCAGCTTATCGAATAGGT
Source organism: Acidilobaceae archaeon (assembly GCA_026985385.1). GTDB lineage: Archaea > Thermoproteota > Thermoprotei_A > Sulfolobales > Acidilobaceae > Calypsonella. Next base: position 5,362 of record JALSQM010000089.1, read on the forward strand.
CGCGCACCCTCACCCTCTCTATGGGCCTCCAATCCTTATCGTAGAGCACGGCCTCCAATGTGCCCCGCAGCTGCTTTATAGTCTCGACGACCTCCTTCGGTATAACCAGTTCCTCAACGGCCTTCTCCTCGGCCTTCTCCTTTACAGCAGCCTCCTCCCCGGCCTCGGGAGGCCTCGGGGGAGCCGGCGGCTTGGGCGGTTTCTCCTCTACCGCAGGCTGTGGCTTCGCCTCCTCCCTGGGAGGCTGGGGGGCTGCTTCCTCGAGCTTCTTCTTAATCTCCTCTGCCGGGACGGCCTCGCTGAGGGCCTTGGCTATCTCCCTGCCCGTCAGCTCCTCGACCTCCATGCCTCGGGGGGCCCTGGCTACGTAGTCTATGTCAGCCTGCTCTAGGAGCGTCTTAAGGATGAGGTCGCCGCCCCTGTCACCGTCGAGGAAGGCTATGACCTTCTTCTTCTTGGAGAGGTCAACTATGGTTTTAGGTATCTTCTCCCGGGCGCCCCCCAGCGCTATCACATTCGTGTAGCCATACCTCAAGAGGTTTAGAACGTCGGCTCTACCCTCCACGACTATTATGGTGTCGGACTTGTCTACGTCCGGCCCGGCCGGCAGTTTCTCGGGGCCGTAGTAGACTAGCTTGGCCGGCTTCGCCTCGGCCTCCTTAACCTCCTTTGTGACCTCCCTCACTATCTCCTTTATGTCGGGCTCCTTCTCCATGAGCCCCTTCAGCAGCTCGCGGGCGCGGGTGATTATCTTCTGTATCTTCTCTACCCTTAAATCCTTGATCTCCTCAACCACTATCCTCGCGGAGTACGGCCCTATTCTATCCACGGTCTCCAGCATTGCCGCTAGTATGCTCGTCTCCACCCTGTCGAGGTTGCTTGGAACCTGTATCGTTCCCACGGTCTTGCTCCCATGGTATTTCAGGTCTACGTGGACCCTGCCTATCTTATCCTTGGCCTGAAGGTTCTCTAAGTTGAACTCAGAGCCTAGGAGGCCCTCCGTCTGCCCGAAGATCGCTCCTATAACGTCGTGTACCTCAACCCTACCATCGACTTCGAACCTTGCCTTTATCAGGTATTTCAAGGGCTCACACCTCCAGCCCTAACCCACCAGCCCCCGGGGCTCCGCGGCTTTTCGCGAGAGTAAAAAGGTAGTGCTCCACCTCAGCGTGTAACCCCCGCCTTCTCTATCTCCTCTATCGCACTCCTAGCCTCGGGGTCGGATAGGAGCCTGGACCTTATCGGCTCTAATAGCTTGTTCAGCGCCTCCGCGGTGGCGTTCTTTAGGTCGAGCGGGTGGAGTCTCCCCTCGACGAAGTCCCTCTCCAACTCTTCGTAGGAGTGATACTCGACGGGGCCCCCGTACTTAGGCTTCCGGTCGACGTGGAGCTTGAAGCCCGGCTGCGCGAAGAGTATGTAGCGGTTTATCTCCATGATAGGGTTGAACTCCACCTGGCGGGCGGGGCAGTACGCCCTGAGTATCTTGCGCCTAACAACGTCGGGGGGGTCGTGTAGGAATACGGCCGTCTCGGGTTTACTCTTAGACATCTTAACCTCGGCGAGTAAGTCGTCCCTCTCAGCCGCCTCCATCCGGCCGGGCCCCTTTAGACTCGATATTATCGGGGTGTGAACGGCGACGGGCTTCTTGTAGCCTAGCTTCTCCGCTGTATCCCTGGCGAGCATGTGAGCCTTCCTTTGATCCATGCCGCCCAGGGCCACCTCTATCCCCATGTAGAATATGTCTGAGACCTGCATCGCGGGGTAGACGAGCTTCGAGGCGTCGAGCTCCGCTTCATCGGCCCTTCTACCCATAATCGTTAGCGCCCTCTTTATCCTCGCCAGGCTATTAGCCTTGAGAACCCTCAGAACCAAGCCCCAGTACTCCTTATCCGAGGCGAGATCCTCCGCGTCCACGTACCTAACCTTACCCTCCAGCCCGAGGGAGTCCAGTACTGCCCTGACCACCCTAGCCGCCCTCCTAATCAAATCCAGGTTGCCGTGTAGCTTATCGTTTATGTAGGCATGCCATGTAGCCTCGAGTATAGTGAAGTCCACGCCAGCCTCCACCATATCCCTAACCTTGAACATCCAGACAAGCCACCCAATATGGACGAGGCCGCTGGGCTCGTAGCCCAAGTAGCCGCGGGGCCTACCAGCCTCGAGGAGGCCCCTCAGCTCCTCCTCTGTAACGACCTCCAGCGTATTCCTCTTCACGAGCTCTACCCTCTCCTCCAAATCCAAGAATCCCACCCTAGAGAGGCCTCCCACCGGGAACCCCCAGCCCGCAATAAATAAGGCTGCAAGCCCCAGCTACGCCGCCATCGCTTGCGGGTACCCCCACGCAAGAGGATCACTTCTAGCCCGGCGGTGCGCCGAAGGCCTTCAAGGCGCTGGCGTAAAATGGGACAGTCTAAATCCCGCAGCCAGCTAGGAGACCCGAGGGAAGGTGGGGTAGAGGATTCGGGGTTACACCCTACTAGCCGGAAACGCTCTTAATAAGGTGCTCCGCTAGCTGCGCGGCCTTTATGCCCGAGGCTTCTAGGGCCCCGCTGTATTCTAGCGTTGATAGTGTGAGTAGGTATCTCACCTCCCTCGGCGAGAGGCCCCTCTGCCTTAGGTAGAATACCTCCTCCTCGGGTGGCGCGAGCACTGCTGTTGAGTGCCTCGCATCCAGTATGTCGCCGGTGTCGACCTCGAGCATGGGGACTGAGTAGCCCTTCCCGCCATCATCCATTACTATTACGTAGCTCTCGTAGGAGATCTTCGAGCCCCTACCGGTGGCCTCCACCCGGCCGAGGCCCCTGCTTACTAGGTAGCCCCTGCCGTTTACTATGCCCCTGGCAGATGCGGAGCCCTCCGCCTCGGGGCCCCTCGCTATTATGTTCTGTATGGAGTCTAGCTTCTCCCCCTCCACACTGGAGAGGCTCGCCTTAACCTCCGCCTTGGCCCTCCTACCGATTAGGTATACGTCCTCCCTATCATGCACCATCACGCCGCCGAGCGATGCAATCCTACTTGTGTAGGAGGCTTCATCCTCCACTATGACAAGCCTCCTCACGTAGACCGCGCCTCCCCCCAGGTTTACTGTTGAGAGCTCGAGGCCCGCGCCCGGGGATAGCTCGGCCTTGAGGGTTATCGTGGTTATACCCTCCCTCGGCGTGTAGGTTATGAATACCAGCCTGCCAGATACACCCGGCGCCACCTGCGCCTCTATGTGGTAGCCGCTGTAGCCCCTGCCACCTAGGGCCTCGAGGACCACGGCCTCCTCGGGCGTCTCGGTGAAGACTAGGCGCGCGCCCACCCCCCAGCGGAGGGCGTGCACCGCATCTAGCTTGCCGTCAACGGGCATGCCCCACTCCCGCACATCCTCCGGGCTGATTCTAGCCACCTCTAAACCCCTCTGAGCAGCGTCGACATGGAGGCCCTGGGGATCCAGCCTCAGGGACGCCTTGGCGCGTGGCAGCTCCGGCTCCACGGGCTCGGGGGCCCACGGCAGCGTCTGGGCGCCCTCGAAGGCCTTCCAGTTGGTATAGTATGGGTGAAGGGGGGTGTCTCTGATCCTCTGGTAGGGGAGGCTGGCTGCGAGCCTCTCCAGCTCGGCTCTGGTGAGGGGTCTAACCAACTCCGCCGAGCCTCGCGAACTCAACCTCTATCACCCTCCTCAGCACGGCAGCGTACTCGAATGGTATGTCGCCCATGATGTCCTCGAGGAAGCCCATGACCAGCAGGCTCGTGGCCTCCTGCTCGGTTAGACCCCTCTGCCTCAGGTAGAATAGCTGATCCTCCCCCAGCCTGCCCGTGGTGGCCTCGTGGGTCACCTGGGCGGTGGGCTCGTCTACCTGGTTGTGGGGGTAGGTGTACGCTACGCTCCTATCGTCTAGTATCAGGGACTGGCACTCCACGTGGGCGCGGGCCCGCTTCGCCCCCCTAGCAACCTTGACCAGGCCCCTATAGATGTTGACGCCGCCGTCGACGCTGATGCTCTTGTTGATTATCTTGCTCCTAGTGTAGGGGGCGAGGTGTATCATCTTGCTTCCACTATCCTTGATGTAGGGCCCCTTGGAGATCTGCACGACTATGCTGCTACTCGAGGCGCCGCGCCCCTTGAGCACAGTTGATGGGTACGTGTACGTTATCTTGCTGCCTATGCCGCCCTCTATCCAGTCTATCCTAGCCCCCTCCTCCGCTATGCCGCGCTTGTTGTTGAAGTTTATCACGTTCTTACTCCAGTTCTGGAACGTACTGAACTTCACCACAGCGCCGCGGTGGGCATAGATCTCCACCATGCCGTCGTGGAAGCTGTATCTCTTCAGCATGGGGGCGCTGCATCCCTCGATGAAGTGAATGTAGCTCCCCTCATCGGCTATTACCAGGGTGTGCTCGAACTGTGCCTCTAGGCTCCTCCCTATTAGGAAGAACGCCTCCACGGGGTCGAAGATCTTGACTCCCTTTGGTACGTAGACAAATGCTCCACCGCTCCAGAGGGCCACGTGGAGGGCGGCAAACTTGTGCTCGCTGGGCGGGAATATTCTTGCGAAGTACTCCTTCACTATATCCGGGTATCTCCTGACAGCCTCCTCCATTGGAACCATTATTACCCCCTTCTTCCTCAGGAACTCCTTAACCTTATAGTAGACCGTCTCGCTCTCGAATTGCACGTCGACCCCCGCTAGGAGCTTAGCCTCTAGCTCGGGTATGCCCAGCTTCTCGTAGTACTCCCTTATCTCCTTTGGCAGCTCATCCCAGCTTGTGGCGGGTTCTCTGACCTCGGGGCGCACATAGTGCGCGAGCTCGTCTAGATCTATCTCCTCTATGCCGATGACCCACTTGGGCATGGGCAGCTTCTCGAATAGCTCTAAGGCCCTGAGCCTCAGCCTCCTCATCCAGTCGGGCTCCTTTTTCACCCTCGATATCTCCTCTACTAGGCTCCTAGAGATCTTCCCCCTAAGCTCGACTGTCGCCTTCGTGGGGGAGGCGTACCCCAGTATGTCCTCGGGGGACCTCTCGGGTAGGAGTCCCCTAACCTCCACGAATCCTCACCCCCATTAACCCTCTATAACGGACTTGTAACCCTCCCTCTCAACCTTCT
>JALSQM010000090.1 GCA_026985385.1 Acidilobaceae archaeon
CGAGGTCCGGGCGTATCTAGAGGAGATAGTCCGAGAGATCAGGGCGGAGCAGGCCCGGGCAGGCCACGAGGATAGGCTGGCGAGGCTCGAGGTGAGGAGCACCCCAGACGGCGGTCTAGAGGAGATACTAATCGACGGCCTGCATAATACGCTCGAGCAGATCAAGGCCAAGGCCGCCCTCAAACACGCAGCCGAGGTAGCCTGGCAGTACACCAGGGCCGCTAGGAGGGATTCGGGGGAGGAATAGCCACAGTAAGTATGGCGGTCAGCAACCTCAACTATCAGCACCGGCTGCTCTAAGCCTTGCCGGGTGTCTTCATCCCGCTTATAGCCACCCCGTCTCGGGGGTGCGCCACCCCTTTTAGGACTCACCACACCTTCCCAGAGCTGGGGGGAGGCCTTGGAGAGCGCTGACATACCGTTCAGCATAATAGCGGAGACCTTCGAGTCTCTTGAAAGGGTGACCGCTAGGACACAGTTAACCGTGATACTCGTCAAGCTCTTTAAGAGGACTCCTCCCAGCGTCATAGATAAGGTGGTATACCTAATCCAGGGAAAGCTCGGGCCTGATTGGAAGGAGATACCAGAATTAGGAGTTGGCGAGAAGCTCCTCATAACGGCCATCGCAATGGCGTATAAGGTGCCGGAGTCCAAGGTTGAGAGCCTCTACAAGAGCCTAGGAGACCTTGGAAGCGTCGCTGAGAGACTAGCCAGGGAGGCCGAGGCGAGGAAGAAGAGCAAGAAGGGCGCCGGGTTACTCGCGTTCATGGGCGGCGGCGAGGAGGAGTTAACAGTATCGAAAGTCTTCAACACACTATACAGGGTTGCAACCGCTCAGGGCGAGGGAAGCAGGGAGCTGAAGATTAAGCTGGTCTCGGGGCTCCTAAGCGATGCTAAGCCCCTCGAGGCAAAGTATATCGTGAGATTCATACAGGGCAAATTGAGGCTTGGCGTTGGTGATGCCACAATACTCGACGCTCTCGCCGTCGCTTTCGGTGGGAGCGCGCAGGCTCGGAGTATAATAGAGAGGGCATACAACCTCCAAGCAGATCTAGGCACCATAGCTAGGATAGTAGTTGAACACGGTGTAGACGCCCTAAAGGACGTTAAACCCAAGGTTGGAGTCCCAATAAGGCCCATGCTAGCCGAGAGGCACAATGACCCCGTTGAGATACTAAGGAAAGTGGGTGGGAAAGGCCTAGTTGAGTACAAGTACGACGGTGAGAGGGGGCAGATTCATAAGGATGGGGATAGAATCTACATATTCTCGAGGAGGCTAGAGAACATAACTCACATGTACCCCGACGTAGTTGATATGGCGAGGCGCGGCATTAAAGCTGAGAAGGCCATCGTCGAGGGGGAGATAGTGGCCATAGACCCCGACACTATGGAGCTGAAGCCCTTCCAGGAGCTCATGAAGAGGAAGAGGAAGCACCAGATACACAAGGCCATGAGGGAGGTGCCGGTGGCCGTTTTCCTATTCGACGCCCTCTACGTGGATGGCGAGGACCTCACACTTAAACCCCTACCAGAGAGGAGGAAGAGACTCGAAAGTATCATAATACCCTCTGAAACGTGGAGCATAGCAACCAACATAGTAACTAGCGACCCCGACGAGCTCTACAAGTTCTTCCTAAAAGCCATAGAGGAGGGGGCCGAGGGCGTCATGGTTAAGGCTATCCACGAGAAGAGCATATACCAGGCTGGCGCTAGGGGGTGGCTTTGGATAAAGTTCAAGAGGGACTATAAGAGCGAGATGATAGACACGGTCGACCTAGTAGCTGTTGGAGGCTTCTATGGCAGGGGCAGGAGGGGAGGCAAGATAGGAACCCTTCTCATGGCAGCCTATGACCCTGATACAGACACGTTCAAGACCGTATGTAAGGTGGGAAGCGGCTTCACGGACGAGGATCTAGACCGGATGGAGGAGATATTCAAACCCTACATTATACCCCACAAGCACCCCAGGGTGGACTCGGCAATCGAAGCCGACGTCTGGTTCGTCCCAGCTAAGGTTGCAGAGATCATAGGGGCTGAGCTCACCCTATCACCGATGCACACGTGCTGCCTAGGCGCCGTAAGGCCGGGTGCCGGGATCTCCATAAGATTCCCGCGCTTCATAAGGTGGAGAGACGACAAGAAGCCAGAGGACGCCACGACCACGAAGGAGTTGTTGGAGATGTATAGGAGGCAGCTGAGGAAGATTGAAGAGCAAGCATAGCAGGCTCTACACAGACATTGCGAGGCAGAGGATTATACGGATATACAAGCTAGCCGTTGAAAGGGCGCGTCAAGGCGACGTGGAGTACGCGAGGAGGCTAGGCCTCTACGCTTGGAACCTCTACAAGTCCACGCGCGTCCGCATACCCAGATATATCAAGCGAGGCATCTGTAGGAGATGCGGGACACCCCTCATACCCGGTTTAACTGCCAGGGTTAGGCTACACAGCCAAGGAGGCATGTCCTACGTCACGGTAACCTGCCTCTACTGCGGCTGGATGAGGAGATACCGCTACCACTAAACACACAACCCGGGAGGGAGTAGAGGGGCGGTGAAGCAC
>JALSQM010000091.1 GCA_026985385.1 Acidilobaceae archaeon
GAGCGCATTGAAATGATCAGACTCTCATTTCTCGATGAAGGAATACCCCTCGATAAATTGATAACTGCCACCATACAAACGCTTGAGACCAACTTCGGCTGTGTTCACTACGTATTAAGCTATGTACCCAGGATCGATTTCATACTAGCACGCAACCCTATCATAGTTAAAATATTCCGCGATGCCGGGTTAAACGTTGTCAAACCACCGCTCTTCAACCGCGACGAGTGGAGGGGTGATAGGATTAGAGCGCTCATGGCGAGACGCGATCCCAGGTGGCGTAGCGCCGTCACACCGTCAACCGGGGAGTTTATTGAAAGCATCGGCGGTGTTGAGAGGGTAGCCGAGCTCTACAGCAGTGACTAGCCTCTCCCACAAAGTCCTCCAGCGTCGAGGACTAGCGTATCTTGTATCTCAGAATGCCCGCTACTCCGTTAAACGTGTTTTTGAACCACTCCGCCTCCGGCAGGCTTGAGGGTATAACTATGGGGGTAGCCCCCCTGGTTTCACCCAAATTCCTCCACTCCTCCAGATCGGGTCTCAACTCGTGTATCAGGAGTGTCTTAACCATACCCATTTCAAGGGCCTCTTTAACGTCCCTCTCACCGTAGACGACGAGGCCTGTGCCCTTAGCTAGGTGTCTCTTAAACTCTTCAAGCGCGTTAACCGCGTCCCTGTAGAGCTGTGTCTGTACAACAGTTTCAGCCCTTAGCACTGCCTCCCTTAGCCCGGCCTCGCCTTGATAGGCTACATCTACGAGCTGCTTGGCCACCAAGCGTTGCAGCCTGTAATCAAGGTATTTGCCCTCTAAGAAGTCCTTTTTAGCGTAGCCGGGCCCCGCGACGATGATTCCTTTAAGCTTGCCCTTCTCTAGATACGGGAGTAGCAGCCTGTTAGCGTGCTCGCCCAGTCTCTTAAAGAAGTTTTCAACCATCTGCTCTATTATCCTGTCAAACCTGCGCTGGCTCTGGCCCCCCATCTTATGCTTCCCTGGCACGTAGTCGCTTAGCTCCTCGAGAACCTCGAGTTTCGTCCCCTTCAAGACTCCTATAGTGGCCTGGTCCCTCTCCACAATTATGATTCCGACCACATCCCTCTCTTCAACCATCTCCTCCAGGAACTCGGTGTGGAACTTCTTATCGGTCCTATAATAGAAGATCTTTATGGGCTCCGGCGGCGAGAATACGTAGCAGATGAAGTCGCCTGTATCCATGTCCTCGCCGCAGAAGAGGACGAGCCCGTTAGGGGGGATCTTCGCTATCATGGAGAGCCTATCCATAGCAGCGGATAGCGCCCTTTGAACGGCTTGTCTAGTCTTCTTGAGTTTAATGTTATCGGAAATAGAGTATTCCTGCCTAAGTAGGTTCATTACATCGCTTACCGGCCTCCCCGGTGGTATGTAGAGTGATAGAAGCACTGTTGCAGGAGCTGACCACTTCTTCAGCTCCTGTAGTATAGCGGCTAACTGTCTCCTATCGACAGTTAGCCTCTCCTCCAGTCTCGTCTCTCCCATGAAGTCACCCCACTCAATTTCTCCCGCCACACATTATATCCCTAGCCCACATTGCCCTCGGGGGTCTGCGCTGTGAAGGCCTCGGTCTACACGGTAAACCCGGAATGCCCCAGCCAGGAGGCCGTTAGGGCCGCCGTCGACGCGCTGAGGGAGGGGGGGCTAGTCGTATACCCAACCGACACGTTATACGGCCTCGGAGCCGACCCCTGGAACCCCCATGCTGTAGAGAAGGTTTTCAAGGCCAAAGAGAGAAAGCGCGATAAGCCCCTACCCTTAATAATCGCTGAGGCCCACTACGCACTGAGACTCGTAAAGCCTAGCAGCTCGTTCTGGAGGTTAGCCCTAGCATTCTGGCCAGGCCCCCTCACAATAGTTGCCGAGGCTTCAGACGAGGCGCCCCACTATCTCGCGTGGGAGGGCATGATCGGAGTTAGGCTCCCTGACAGCATTGTAGCCCGGCTCCTAGCAAGAGCTATAGGAGGCGTGATCATCGCTACCAGCGCGAACAAATCGGGTATGCCTCCGCCTCGCACTGCCCAGGACGCCATGAGCATGCTTGGGGAGAGCGTCTCCGTGTACCTCGATGGAGGACCGACACCCCTAGGAGTGCCTTCAACAGTTGTAATTATAAGGAATGATAGTGTAGAGATCCTAAGAGAGGGAGCAATCCCTGCCCGCGACGTAGCGCGTGCGCTCAGAGGGTAGCTATACCGTATCACCGATTCGCCCCCCTTAACCTGCCTATACACGATCAACCCGCTGGGGGAGGCTATGCTACGGATTGTAGTCTACGGGGGCCTCGACACTGAGAGCAGGATAGCGCTTGAGAGGGCTCGACTCGCATCCATACTATTGTCGTCCAACTATTCCATACCATCAACTACCGAGGAGGTGATTCTACCCGTGGGAAGCGATGAGAGCCGCTACCAGGGGCTGCCAGAGGTTTGGGTCGAGGAAGGCGAAGAGCGTCACCCGATAGCTATGGGGCGTCCCCCCACCACATCAGAGGTGTTGGAAGCGGCGTTTAGGCTATTAGAAAATATCTACGGTTCCCCCTTCACGCCGCTAAAGCCTTTAGGGGACGACGAGGCTGAGGAGGGCCTTCTCGGTGTGTAACCTGTTCTCCGCTTGATCCCAGACAACGCTCCAAGGACCATCCATTACTTCATCTGTGACCTCCTCGCCTCTATGGGCTGGCAGACAGTGCATGAATATTGCATTGTTGGAAGCTCTCTCCATTAATTTCCTATTAACCTGGTACGGCTTCAGTATGCTCCTCCTCCACTCGGCCTCGCTCTCCTGGCCCATGCTAACCCATACATCCGTGTAGACGACATCGGCGCCTTCAACTGCCTTAAGTGGGTCCTCCTCGAACTCTATTGTAGCCCCACTCAGTTCTGCCTCCCTCAGCGCCGCATCGAGTATTTGCTTAGCCGGCCTTAGCTGGGGGGGACTAGCAACTACTATATGCATACCAAACATGCTACCCGCAATGAGCAGGCTGTGGAGTACATTATCGGATCCATCGCCTACGAACACGAGTTTGACCCCCCTTAACCCGCCCTTGTACTCCATTATAGTCAATATGTCGGCTAGCGCCTGCATGGGGTGGGAGAGGTCGCTGAGGGCGTTCAGAACCGGTACCTTAGAGCTCCTGGCAAGCTCTAGGAGCGTTTCATGATTCCTAACACGCGCCACTATAGCGTCTACGTACCTCGAGAGAACCCTCGCCGTGTCAGCTACCGTCTCGCCCCTAGCCAGTTGTAGCTGCTCCCAGAAGAGGTAGAGGGGATAGGCGCCTAGCTGGTTAGCTGCGACCTCGAGGCTAACCCTGGTTCTGGTGCTATGCTTCTCGAAGAGCAGCGCTATACTCCTACCCTTGAGGAGAGGTATCACTCTCTCCCCCTGATAGTACCTAGCCTTAAGCTCCCTAGCAACGTCTAGAATAACCTCTACTTCACGTCTATCCCAGTCAGCTAGGCAGAGGAAATCCCTGCCCCTGAGATCACGTATACTCACCACGGCACCCTCGCCCCAGCCGCAGCGGTGTAGAGCCACGCGTTATAATTGGCTTTTAAGGCGCCTTAATGTAGTCCGCAGTAATCCGCTATTAACTCAACGAGTGCCGCGCCAGCCTTCGTGCCGCATGTAGCGGGGGCTACTACAACAGTTGATATGTTATCTATACTCGAGGCGCAGGGGGAGCCCTTAATAATCCTAATTATGGACTCGGATAGAGCCCTCTCAACATCTATTGGGACGCCTGGGAACCTAAAGATGTCAGGGGGCCAGTAAGCCCCTATTACCGCTGGTTTGCAGGAGCGAGCGACGAGGTAGTCCCTGATCCTGTGAACATCGACGATATCCGTTGGGGGTTCCACTATAGTAGCGAAAACTACTATCACCTTGGATAGCTCTCCATCGAGGCCGGTATCGCCGGGACCGGCGAGACAGAGGCCTTGGAGCGAGTCGGCTATGGCCGCTCCCCTGTCTGTAGTGCAATGGGCGGCGCCGCACCTACTGATTAACCCGGCTTCCCTCAAGCTCCTTAACATAGTCTTAGCCGAGGCCTCCCCCACTCCTACTAGCCTCTCCAAGGTGGGCCTGCCCATCGGTCCTCTGCTCATATACTTAAGCGCTAGAAGTACTTGGTATTCGTCGAACCCCTTTCTGCTGGAGCCCCTACCGGTTATCCTTACTATCTCCGATGCCGCCTCGCATGCGGACAGTCGGTCGGGCATCCCACGCGCCCTCATCAGGTACTACCCCGTTTTCAATCATAAACACCGCTAGGTCTTGTGCACTAACGTCGGGGCTCCTCAAGACCGCCCTTTTAACCACATTCCAATCCCTGCGAACACGCAAGCCGAAGTCCTCCCAAAGCCACTCCACCATCATTCGAATATCTATTTTACCCGAATTCATTATCTGTGACAGCAACGCCTCCTTCACGGCGCGGTCTCGTAACCCCCTCAACGGATACCCCCCGGTTAACACCCATTATTTACAAGTGCCCCTCAACAGGCCGCATTATTAAAGATTAAAGACTGATTCCCCCACCCCCATGCCATGCCATACTATACAACAACCCCTACTCGACTAGGGACTGGAGCCTGCATCGACGGCCTCTCGGCGGATTCTCGCGGGAGGTACTATCACCTGTCAATAGCCAAACCTTATCTATATATTGTGCCACCCTATTAGCCACATCTGCCCTAATTACGCGATAGTACCGCCCCTGTATAGTGGATCTATTACTCACAGTAAGCCATAGTCTCCCTTAGAGCTCTAGAGAGCCCCACTCTTACGCCTAGTCTGGGATCCGCGTAGATGTAAATGAGGTTCTTCGCTTGGAGGCTTCTCAGCTTTGAAAACAGCCACCTCTGATCAGCCTTGAGCTTCTCTTGGAGCTGGTCGGCGTAGAGGTACGTGCTACCCCATCTAGCATAATGGGAGAGTATAGCGCTGAGAACCTCGAATTCCTCCTCGTTAAGCTTATCCCTTAGAAGACGGAGCACGCACGTGACCTGATTAACCCTATCACCCCCTAAATGTTCATTGCCCGCTTTACTCGTATTCCCGGCAATAAACGACTGTGGAGGCGCCCGGGAGGCCTGCCTGCGGGCGTTCTTTTTGTCTTTTCTTGTCGGCATAACCGATTCTGTTGACAATAAAATGCTGCGGGCGAGCCTGGTATACTCATCTTCGAGGCTGCGCCGCATCCTTTCGATTACGTCGTGTGCATAGTCCTCGCCTAGGGGGGTCAGATACCAGAAGCCCCTATCGTAGTCAACGTAGCCCCTTGTTTTCCAGTAGCTTAGGTAGCTACTCACGTACTTTGATTCGACCCCGAGCACTTCAGCTATCTCGGAGGCCCTCATAGGTTTGGAGAGGAGGAGAACCATTATTGCATCTACTATCCTACTCCTAGGCCCCCCTCTTGCTGTTCTACGTGCCTGCGACTGCCGGGCTAGAGCCTCCGCTAGGAGCTTATAGTCTGGCTCCTTCAATGGGACCCCCAGACTGCTAGTGGCGAAGCTGCTTGAACCCCGTTAGCGAGTATAATACTGGAGTCTTACGCCCACGCCTATAGGGTGGCTATTTCTCTCGCTCTGGGGCACCCCCAGAATTTTTCAGGCGAGCTCCGGCCAGAACTCCGTTAGCCTCCTTTGTCTAACGCCTCTCAGGAGGGGGCTGGCTTTAATCGCGGCTTGGGGTGCCGAGATCCTCGATAGGACGTGTGATAGGGCATCGTCGAGGTCATCGAACCTTCTAGGCGTGCCCTCTAGTGCTCTCCGGAGCGTCTCTCTAATGTGCCAGTTTCCGACGGGGGCGTAGTATAGTGGGGTTATCTCTCTCACTATGAGTACGTCGGCCCTCCTCCCTCTCCTATAGAGGTGTTCTAGCACTGCAAGCCGGGCAGCTGAGAAGCCGCCGTCGACTTCACTAGTCCTTCCTCGGGGATCCTCGGTCACCCTCCAGGTTACGGGCTCGCGGGCGCCTTTCGTCCAGAGGCCTGTGGGATGCCATATCTCGATCCATTCGAACCACCCGCTACCGGGGTAAAGTACTACTAGGAACCTGTTTCCCAGATACTCCGCCTCATATACTTCGATGCTAGGCACTTCAAGCTTATCCCTGAGTGATGAGCGCAGCCACCCACTGATAACGTCGTCTACAGCCGTTATAGCCCAGCGCGTCGGGACGAGCCTCCGGTTCCTCGTCCTCCCCAGGGCTCCCAGGCTAAGGGCCCTCTGGATAGTGTAGACGGATACGCCTGCCCTGTAAAGCTCTACTATAGCGTCTATAGCTTTCACGTCGTCCCACATTAGTGATTCTAGCTTCGAGTCCAGACGGGGGTTGTCGACGATTTTGAGTTCCCGCGCAGGACTCGAGGGGCCCACGGGTTTTGATACACCGTCAAAGATTAACCGGGGGGTTGGGGGCTTCTCGAGCACTACCTCGGAGTCTACAGGTCTGCGGCTAAGGGCGGCGTGTACCACCTCCTTGTCGTATAGAGTCTCCGGCCTCCGCGCGTCGACCCTGAGGGATGCCGCCACCATGCTGCTTCTCAGCGCTATAATCCTGTGGAGTGGCTCCCTCCTGGCGCTCCAGAGCTCGGGTGCCTCGTGATAAGAGGCTGCGCGTTCATCCTCTCCAGGTGGCACCATGTAGTATACTCTCAGGAGAGGGTAGCCCGCCTCTCCCACCACGCTAGAGGGGGGCGTATAGCCCTCCAGCTCGGTACCCCTGGTCGCTAGAGAGGCTGAGAGTTGGCCTCTGAACCTCTCGAGGATGGGGCATCTGGGTAGGCCGCAGAGCCTCTTATAGCCCTTGCAACGCGCGCATAGCTCGGGCGATATGCGGGGCACGCCCCTCTCCCGTCACTTCTCGGGTGAGCCGGGCAGTATAACCCGGAATCCCCGTTCCTCTAGGCTTTTGAGTACGTCTACAGCCGAGCCCTGGTAATATTTAACTATTATGACGTCGCCAGCGTTGAGCCTATACGCTCTCGGCACGGGGAGTATTAGTGTGGAGCCCGTTCTTATCGCTACCGGGAGTATCCCCTTATCCTCTAGGCGTAGCTCGCCTATGCTCCTCCCCGCGAGATCCTCGGTGACCAGTAACTTGACATAGGCCTCCTCCGCCTCTTCAACGGTCTCTATTAGCAGCTCCGATACCATATCGTTAGTTACCAAGCCTGCTATGAGTGTTGCAGCATCGGCTAGAGACTCCATAGACTTCATGAAAACCGCTATCGAGACCATCTCGTCCGAGGCCGAGGGATTGCCTGCGGCGAAGGCCGCGGAGAGCCCCCTAATGTAGAGTTCGTCTGCCTCGTCCTCCAGCCTTAGCACCTCCCTAGCCGTCGACTTATCAGAGTATAGCAGGCTATGAAACGCTAAGTCAAGCATGAGCCTCGCAAGGCTTTTCAGTTGCAGTATAGCGGATGAGAGCTCGTCACCCGCTATAGCCGAGACCAGAGCCGAGGTTCCCTTGCTTAGCTGTGGGTAGATAGAGTCCCCCAGAGTCCTCGCTAGCTCCTCCACCTCCTCGAGGGGGCCTCGAACCACCAACACGTCGGAGTCCACGGCTTTATCGAGTTCCGGTGCGAGGATGTACTCGCTCCCCTTCCTAGCGAGTAGTACGTCGACGGCGCTTCTTATAGTCTCGGGCTTCCTTCTAACCCTCACCAGAGCAACGATCTCATCGCAGCACACGCTGGCGGCAGCTACGAACTTGTGTATGCCCAATCCGCGTAGGGTGAGGCCCGCCAGGTCGGCTGCGGCATCACTTATCTTATCGAGCGCCTCGGCGAGGGTGACCGCTCCTATAGCTAGTCCCGCCTGGCTGGGACCTCTAACGGCTAGGGAGATGCCGGCTATTATCTCGGATAGATAGTCATCTATCGTTCTCTCTATCATCAAAACCTCGCGTGCGGCCTCTACATCGTTTGAGGCGAGGGTATATAGTGCTAGATCCACCGCTACACTCGAGTAGTGTGTAACATCGGAGAGGAGATTAAACACCGGCTTCTCTACTAGTCTTTTCACCTCCGCCCACGCTCCTAGTGAGCGAGTAAAGCACTAGCGAGGCTTCGGCGTTCGGGCCCATTCTACCCTCAGTGCCCCGAGGGTAAATGGGTTTACCGAGCGAAGACTCCTCCGGTGTGAAGTCGGGCTCTCCCCCGTTGAACGCGACGAGTACCCTACCCCTCACCGTGGGAGGGTTTAGGGGGTCGAAGCTGGAGGGGTTATTCGATTTCGTCACTATGAACGTAATATCGGGTTTGAGTAGTTCTACCGCGTCACTTAGATCGGATAGTATCAAGAGGCTTACCCCGCTCTTGTATAGAATCCTGCCTAGATCCCCCAGCCCATGTTGGGCAGCTGCGCCATAGACCTTCGTTAGCACGAGGCGTTTGAGCCTGAGCGACACTACTAGCCGTGCGAAGTCCAGCATTCTCTGTATACTACTAGTATTATGTAGCAAGGGTATAATCTCTACTTCCACGCTCAATCCCGGCCACCGAGGAGCTTTAAGAGGTAGAGGGCTATAGCTTTAGCAAGGGGCGGCGGCACGGCTTCGCCGACCTGGTTGTATTGAGCGTCTCTGCTGCCGAGGAATACATGGTAGTCTGGAAACCCCATTAAGCGGGCCTGCTCCCTGACAGTGAGCAACCTATTCTCGTAGGGGTGGATGAACCTGCTAGTCCCCATAACCGTTGGGGCGTGCTCGTAGGGGTGGAGTCTAATATAGTTGGGTAACTTACGCCCGTTAGCTCCACTATAATAGATGAGTGCCTCGCCCCACCTAAGCCTGGGTAGCCTCCTCTCATGCCTTCTACCGGGGGAGGGCGGGGGCTCGTGGTTGGGCGGCCAGGGGGCGCCGGGCTCTGGCAGTCCCTTAAGCGCCTCTAGAACAGTGGGCCCCCTCCTCCGGGGCGGGTTTATCCTAGTATTCGAGACGAAGACTCTAGTCCTCCTGCTCGGTGTTCCATGCTCCTCAGCCCTCAGGACATTGAAGTGCACGCGTTTGTAGCCTACGCGGCTGAATTCCCTCCTGATGGCATCCCTTATGGGAGCCTCCATGATTGCCGGCACATTCTCTATCACAAAATATGCCGGTTTTAACTCTCCTATGAGCCGTATGGCGTGTAGAAATAACTGACCCGCAGGATCGGCGTAGAGCCTATCCAAGGGGTCAGGGCGTCTCCTAGGATTTGCACCTGTGAAGGGCTCGCAGGGGGGACTTGCTATTACAACGTCAACCTCTCCTCTCCCGAGTCCGGCCAAGCTGAGTATTTCCTCGCCACTTAGATCCTTAATGTCATCAGCTACTACCATGGCATGGGGGAAGTTTGCCTTGTATGTCTTGGCTGCAGGTGGATAGTTATCCACAGCTAGACTTACCTGGAATCCTGCCTCCTCAAAGCCCCTCCCGAAGCCTCCTCCACCGCTGAAGAGATCTATTACTATGGGTCTACCTGCCAATACTCATCTCATCCCTCTTAATGGATTCACGTAGTCTCTCTATTATCACTCTTAGCGCCTTTTTGATGTCGTCTCGGGAGTCCTCCTCTAATATGCTACCACACTTTGGGCACTGGAAGTTGTACTCATATGCTTCTTCGAATGTATATCTTGTACCGTCGAGTGGGCAGTAGTAGAATACATTGCTCTCCTCATACTGGAGTTTTAGCTCTAGATTCCGCAGGACTGCTTTCTTCCTACTCAGCAATACATTATTGATGGTGTGCACGTTGAGCCTCCAGTAGTACCTGGTGGCACCTGTCTCGGGGTGTTTCCCTCTTCTATACGATGCGAGTCTAAGCTCGTATAGCAGCCTTAGTATCCTCCGTATCTCACCCTGCTTTATGTTAGTTAGAGTCTCTAGGTCTTCGTCGCTCAAGCCCTTTCCATTCTTTTCAGATAGGAGCTGTCTAAGTACTATGGCTGCGTGTTCCGCGTCTATGTTTGACATAGATGCAATCGCTCTCACGAAACCCTCTAGTACCTCGGCGTCATTCGAGGCCACCCTTGACCACCCTCTTTCCACGTATGCTTGGGCGTACCTCTAGCCTAGCCCGTGGATATCTAATATACAGCTCCCAGCCCCTATATAGTCTATCTAGGAAGACCGCTAGGGCAGCTACCTCGGAGTGGGGCTGGTTGCCCACGGACACGTTCCAGTCAGCTATACTATAGTAGTACCTTTCAACCTTTTCAGCGCCCACGATTATGAGTTTCGGGCTTGGATCCTGGGCTATCT
>JALSQM010000092.1 GCA_026985385.1 Acidilobaceae archaeon
CTCCCCTGGTCTACATGGAGGTAGAGGCCCTCCTGGGGGTCGAGCTGGGCTATGGGAGGGCTCAGGCCCTTGATAGCGTCGAGTGCTCTCTAAGGATAATCGAGGGCCTCAAGTCCTGCGGGTCCCCGGGGGCTTCGGCCCCAATAAGCCTCTTGAGGCGCTGGCTCGACATGGCCTCCTCGAGGCTGGGGGAGGCCACTATAGCGAGCGTTGGGGGCCTCTACATAATAGCAGTCGACGCGGCGCGGGGTAGGCCCTACACAGCCAGGGTTGAGGCCCTCTCAGACGGGCTCCCACCTGCTATGAGCCTCATACTCTCACCCGAGGAGGCGGCCCTCCTACTAGGCCTCCCCTCCTGGGCCAGCGAGGAGGTGGAGTTCATAAGGGACGACTACGGCGTCGAGGCGGCGCGGGGGAAGCTCCTCTGAGGCGCCAGGCTATTAGGGGGGCGGCCATACGGGGATCCCTGGGGGTGGGGCCTCGTGATACTCTTCGACTGGGGCACCTATAATGGGCTCTCGAAGCTACGCGTAGCGGCCACCCTTGGGATGAAGCTGACCGAGATCCCCCCGAGGGACTTCTCGTATAGGAGGAGGGGGGAGGACTACTTCCGCGAGTACGGGGAGTTCGCCCGGAAGGCCTTCACCACGATAACGGCGCACGCGCCCTACTACAACGTCGTCTCCACCGATAGGGCCGTGATGGAGAGGAGTTGGAGGGCCCTCATAGCGGCTGCCAGGCAGGCCAAGCTCGCCGGGGCCGAGATCTACAACCTCCACCTGGGCTGGAGGGCCTTCATGGACTCGAGGGACCTCGAGTACGCTGCGGAGTTCCTGAAGAGGCTGCTGTCAGAGGTCGAGGGGATAACGGTCAGCGTGGAGGTGCCCTACACTAGGAGGATGCTGGGCCTCTGGGACGAGGTTAAGGCTCTGAGGGAGGAGGTCGGGGGGGACAGGCTCATAGTATCCGTGCAACTCGAGAACGCCTGGATGCTCGAGAAGGGGGTCTCTGAGACGGGCGCCTTCGAGGCAGCCGATAGGGAGACGGGCCCCGACTACTGGAGGGACCTCCTCAGGAGGACTCTGGAGCTGAGCAGCGGCTACCTATCCCTGAGGTTCAGCCAGGTGATAGGCTTCGCCTTCGGGAGGAGGATACTCAAGAAGAGGGTCCCCCTCGGCAGGGGGTACCCGAGCCTGGAGCCCCTAGCCAAGGCCCTCGCCGAGTTCATGGTTAGGGAGGTGTGGTCCAAGGGGCTCCAGCTGAGGATGCACATAATCTACACGGGGCCCCCGGAGACGAAGTATAGGGACACACTCAACCTCTACACCGCCGTCATGGGGGAGGCCGTGGAGCACCTGAAGTAGCGCGGTAATAGCCTTGCGGGGGGAGCCTAGGCCTAGGGACTACCAGGTAGAGGCGGCCCGCTGGGCCCTGGAGAGGGGGCGCGCGGTAGTCTGCATGCCCACCGGCACGGGTAAGACCCTCATAGCGGCGCTCTGGATCAAGAAGCTCCTGGGGGAGGGGAGGGCTAGGAGGATCCTAGTACTAGAGCCCACGAGGTTCCTGGTCGAGCAGGTGGCAGGCTACCTGAGGGGCCTGGGGATCCCCGCAGCCCCCGTCCATGGTAGCCTACCGCCGTGGGCCCGGGAGAGGGGTTGGAGGTCTAGGGTTGTCGTAGCCACGCCAGAGATAGTGGTCGCCGAGGCCATGGAGGTGGCCGCGGAGGCCGATGCCCTGGTCGTCGACGAGTGCCACCACACAACGGGCCAGGACGCATACGCCAAGGTGGCCAGGGCCGCCCGGGCCAGGTGGAGGCTCGGGCTGACCCCCTACGTGCCCCCCTCGAGGAGGAGGGAGATAGAGGAGCACATAGGCGAGGTGAGGTGCTGGTCCTGGAGCGACCCCAGGCTAGCCCCCTACATACCCCGCTGGGCCGGCGAGGTCTACGAGTCCCCCCTCAACGAGGCCGAGGAGAGGCTCTACAGGGCCATAGAGGAGGCGTGGGCGTCCAGAACCGGCAGGGAGAGGGCCCTCCTAGGCCTCGCACTACGCTGGCTCGCCCGAGACGGGGCGCTGGCCCTCAGGGAGTCCTATGAGAAGGGGGGAGCGCTGAGGAGGATCCTAGGCGGCCTCGAGGGCCTAATCTATGATGAGCGCGTGAGGCCGGCCCACAAGCTCCCGAGCCTCAGGAGGGTACTAGCTGATCACGAGGGCTTCACCAAGGCTATAGTGTTCGTGGACCGAGTCTCGATAGCGGGCCTCATAGCCTCGAGCCTCAGGAGCCTCAACCCCGTAACCCTCGTCGGCAGGAGGCACGGGGACCCCGCCGCCGCTCTGGAGGCCGCCCGGAGGCCCGAGTCGAGGCTGGTGGTCGCGACTAGCGCGGGGGAGGAGGGTATAGACATGCCCGAGGCGGACCTGCTAGTCATATGGAGCAACACCGCCAGCCCGCTAAGGTTCATACAGAGGCTCGGCCGCCTCCTCCGAGCCAGGGGG
>JALSQM010000093.1 GCA_026985385.1 Acidilobaceae archaeon
CGCCCCTCCAGTGAGGCCGAGAGCCTCAGGTGCCTCGCGGGCACGAGCACGACCGGCTTGCGGTAGGAGAGGGCCGCCGTGGCGCTGGTCATGCCCGGGAACTGCGTTATGACGACCCTGGCCCCGGCTATGAGCTCGCCCAGGCGGGGGGTGAACCTGATGAACCTCCACTTGGGCCTCAGCCTCCTGTATGGGGCGGGGTCGATGGCGCCCGTTTGAACCACGACACTATCGCCTAGGCCGCTGCGGGCCGCGGCCTCGAAGAGCTGGGGGTTGCCTGTCGTGCCAGCCGTTATGAGGATGTACCCCTCATCCCTGGGTTCGGCCTCTGGAGGCTCGTATATGGGCCCCACGACGACTCCCCCGGGGTAGTGGCGGAGCTGCTCCTCCCAGTGGAGGAGGGTTAGCCTGGAGAACCTGTGGAGTATCCTCGGGGTCCTCCCGGGCTCGAGTATCCTCACTATGCTCTCCACGTTATACAGAGGCACGCCCCTTAGGAGCGCTGAGAGAGCCGGTGGTATGCTGAAGTTCGACCCGCACGCCACCAGGGCTGAGGGCTTGACCTCCCCCACAACCCTTAGGGCCTTGACGAGTGCGGGTGGCCACCGGTGTAGCGTCTTGTAGAGGGGCTCCCCGGGCCTTCGGGGCATTGGTGCCACGTGCACCCTACCTACCCTGGACAGCTTCTCCACGAGCCACTCCTCCCCAACGGTTAGGAAGTGTACCTCGACCCCCATCCTCGAGAGGTGGTATCCTATGGCGTAAGCGTAGCCGGAGTGCCCCCCCGGGGCGGCTGTTATGAGCACCCGAGCCAAGGGGCCACACCTAGAGGTTCTCCAGCTCCACTATGGGAACCCGAGCCCCCAGCCCCCGATCCTTATACCCCCAGCGGACCACGAGGTCGGCCCACTCCAGGGCCTCGGATTCGCTGTTGAAGTCGCTCACAGCCGGTATCGCTGGATCGTAGCTCCTAACCTCGAGGCTGGGGTCGAGCTCTCTGAGCGCCTCGATAACCTTCAGCACGGGGCTCTCGACGGCCGTGTAGGCGTTCGGCTTGTAGCCGAGCCCGTAGAAGAGCAGCCTGCTAGCCCCCCTCCTCCGGGCCTCACGGAGCACTAGTGCGGCGTAGTAGAGGGGCTGACCCTCGTTTATGTGCCTCGCAACCCTCAGGAGCAGGGATCCCGTGGCCTCCTCGAGCATCCTGGAGTCCTTGGGTATACAGGGCCCCCCAGCGTAGGGGCCCGGCTTGAATGGCATGAACCCGAAGGGCTTCGTGGAGGCCGCCTCCACAACCTCCCTGACGTCGATCCCCATCCTGTCAAACGCCCTCTTGAGCTCGTTTACGAAGGATATGTTTAGGAGCCTGAACGCGTTCTCGAGGAGCTTGGACGCCTCCGCAACCCTGATATCGCCGACCGGATGCACTGGGAGGCCCAGGCAGTCCCTGTAGAGCCTCAGAGCCGCCTCCATGCTCCTCGGGCCGACGGCTCCCACGACCCTGGGTATGTTCTCGGGCGTCCACCTCCTATTGCCGGGGTCTATCCTCTCGGGCACGTGGGCTAGCATGATCTCGTCGTCTAGCCTGTAGCCGGTGATCCTCGATAGGGGGGTCCCGAGTAGCTCGAGGGTGCCGCCCGGGTATATCGTGGTCTCAGAGGAGACTAGGATCCCTGGCTCCACGACTCTCGAGAGCATCTCCGCCACCCTCTTCAGGGGGCTGTAGTCTACCCTGCCACCGCGTAGTGGGGTTTGAACAGCTACTATGAAGGCCTCCACACCCCTGGCCTCAGAGTAGCTTGTCGTGGCCCTGATCCGGTCCTTGACCTCGTCCCAGTGCTCGAGTATGTAGTGGTCCCTCACGTGGAGCCTACTGGCGTCGCCGCTGTTTATCCTCTCGACAACGGATTCGTCGATGTCCACGACTAGGACCTCCCCTACGCCCCTCCTAGCCGCGAGCACGGCATCGTGGAGGCCCACATAGCCGCCTCCAATAACCGCTACAGCGTCAGGGCAACCGCGCTGAGCCACCGCATGGCACCCTCATGGCCCGGCTTGAAAGCTCTCAGCCGGCATTAAAGTATGCAATCACAACCGATCCGCTGGAGGGGTCTAGGAGGCCGTGGCACGCCGGAACCGCTGGAGCGCCGCGGCTGCATCGCTGATAATACTGTCATTCATAGGAACTCTGGCATACCGCAGCACCATACCCGTGGCTAGCTTCTACGCCAGGCAGACCCTTGGGGCGGCGGCCTTCGCCGTCGGCGGCATGACGGCCGCCTTCTACCTGGCTAGGGCGGGGGCAGCCCTGGGTTCCGGTTACGCCTCCTCCACGGCGCGTAGGGCGGGCGCCCTAGCGGCCTCCTCGTTC
>JALSQM010000094.1 GCA_026985385.1 Acidilobaceae archaeon
ACAGGCATGCTCAAGAGCGCCTCGATCGAGGCGGAAGGCTATGGTGGGCTGGGCGTATCAATAGTCCAGAACGTAAACGTGGACCTCCTTAAGAGCGAGATCACGGGCCTCTACGGCCACGCTGGCGGGGGCGCTGTTAAATGGGTGGAGGAGAGCATAGCTATACTACTGATCAGCATCACGGCCGTACTCGCATACCGCCTCGACCGGAGGGAGCCCCCCATAATCGGCTGAGCACTCCGGGACCACTAATCGATCAGCCTAAGAGCCCCTAGGGCCGCGGGGGGTTCTGGGTGGCAGTGGTTGATGGAGGAGCTGAAGCCAGGCCTCGACGTAGACGTGCTCAGAAGTGTGATCGGCAGGATAAACGAGTACCTAGCGGAGCGGGACTCTGTGAGGGAGGAGGCCATCAGGGTGTCCAGGGACGTTATAAGGAATAGCGGCTGGGCCGTGACAGCCGTTCATAAGGGTGACCTCGACGAGGCTAGGAGGTACCTGGCGGAGGCGGAGAGGGCCGCTAGGCGCTTGCTCGAGATAACCAGCGGCTACCCGGAGCTCTACTACTCCGGGATGGTGTACAACGCTATTAGCGAGTACGTGGAGGCTAAGGTTTTCATGAGCCTCATACTGGGGGAGGGCCTACCCGGCCCCGAGGACCTGGGCGTGCCTCCCGTACCCTATCTCCAGGGGCTCGGCGATGTGGTGGGCGAGCTGAGGCGCCTCGCCTTGGAGTGCGTTAGGAGGGAGCGCTTCGACATAGCCTGGAAGCTCCTCGACATGATGGAGGCGATCTACCTCGAGATCCGGGGCCTCGACTACCCCGAGGCGCTGGCACCCGGTATAAGGAGGAAGGCCGATGTAGCGCGCAGGCTGGTCGATGACACGAAGGCATTACTAGTTGATATGGAGAACAGGTTCAAGCTCATGGAGGAGCTCAGGAGGGCGGGAGACCATGGGGTCTGACCCCGTTGCGAGAGCCTTCGAGGAGCTCGTAGCCGAGCTGTATTGGGCCGAGGACCTCAGAGAGGCCGAGGAGAGGCTGGAGGAGTTCATTAGAGGCATGGACGAGGATCTCAGAGAGTTGCTCCTAGAGAGGAGGAAGAGGATATGCAGCAACCCAGAGCTAGTCTCGAGAGCCGGGGCAGCCCTCCAGGGCCTGGAGCCCTCCACACTCAAGAGCCTGCCAGGGGATCTAGGGGTCAAGGCGTCCGTAATAGCCGCCCTCGTGAACGCCCTCTTCCTCGTGCAATGCACCCCCACATGGTCCAGGATGGATCCAGACTCGAAGGCCCGCATACTAGCCCCCCTATACAGGGCCTCCTACGCTCTACGCCTCGCCTCCAGGGGCGGGGGAGACATAGCCGCCCTCATCGAGGAGGCGGTGGACATGGCCTCAATAGCGCTCGACCGAATAAGCAGGGCAGGCCTTCTCGAAGAGATGGAGGCACTCGCCTCGAGCCGCTAGGAGCCCAACCCGCTGGAGCGCCTGAGGTTACGGCTGCACTCCGCACCAGCCAACGGTGAAGCCCGCCTCACCCCATCAGCGCCCCCAGCGGGTTGGGCCCCCGCAGAGGAGGTGATTCACGCATTAATAATAGGTCTTCGCATGTGCAAACACTTATATGCATGAATACGAACGCGATTTTTGCATTCGGGAAAATTATGTGAAGGATTCGGTTGGCATGCTTGAAGTTAACAGGGGAGCCCCACCCAGCGCCTGAACGCTTAAGACTCCCAAGCGACCCAACGAGCCACTGGCCCCGCCGTAGCTCAGCGGCAGAGCGCCCGGCTGTAGTGGGACGGGTCCCGGCGCCCGCTCCCCGCGGGCACCGGGTGGTCCGGGGTTCGAATCCCCGCGGCGGGACCACGGCGGGGCCCTCCTCGCCATTATAACTAGCGTTTCCCCGCCTACTCGTCCTCCCTGCAGGCCGCTCGGGCGCTTGCTTCTACTATCTCGAGTATACTCTCTGGGTTGTCTGATAGGATGTAGATGACGGCCTCCCTACCCTTCTCAGGCTCCTCGATTACGGCTATGGGGCCCCTCTTGGATTTAGGCTTAGAGCCTAGGGGTACGACTTCGACTCCGAGGCCCCTAAGTGTTGATAGGAGCTGGCTCGTGGGGCTCAGGGCTAGGGCCCAGCGGAGGCTCGGGATCCACTTGGAGTACCTTGATAGGATCCCCGCCGTGTGCCTGCTCCCCCCGCGCGTGGGTGTGCCCGCTATTACTGCCCCCGAGCGGGACTTCACTATCCTCCCGTCCAGCGCTATTATCGCGTCGGGGCTCCCCTGTTCCCCGGGGGCGTATGCGAGGTTCCCACCCACCTCGGGTAGGAGCTTGTCTAGG
>JALSQM010000095.1 GCA_026985385.1 Acidilobaceae archaeon
GCTGGCAGCCCTCAGCCTCGGCGGCGACGCGGATAGCATAGCCTCAATGGCCGCCGCACTATCAGCCGCCTACACGAGGGGGCTCGGGGGCCTGGAGTCGATAGCACCCCTGATAGAGGGGTCGAGCGGCATAAGGGAGGTTGCAGGCATACTCCACAAGGCCTACAGGGAGTGCCACTAGCCCGCCTGGAGAGAGTCTAGGGGAGCATCTCTAGGCGCATCTAATTGCCGGCCAAGCCTCGGTATACGTCCATTTTTATCCGAGGCGGGGCTGGGAGCTTGCGGGGAGTAGGCGCCGTCATGGAGGCGGGTAGGGGGCCCGGGGGGCCCTGTAGCTGCGGGAGGCTGCTAGGCACCCATAGGGCTAGGGGGGTGGAGCTGAGGATCCGCATCGCCTGCGCGAAGGATAGGGATAAGCTGATAAGGTTCTATGAGAGCCTGAGCCTTGAGAGCATATACACGAGGTTCTTCGGTATAGTCAGGTACTTCGACCCCTACGTCGACTCCCTCCTCAGGAATAGTAGAGCTGTTGTAGTGGTGGCCGAGGCCCCCGACGGCAGGGTAGTCGGGGTCGCCGAGGCGGTGGGGGATGAGAGGGGGTACGCTGAGTCGGGCATAGCGGTTCTCGAGGACTTCAGGGGCATGGGCGTGGGCACTGCCCTGGGAGAGGCGATACTAAGGGTCTCGAGGGAGTGCGGTTTCAGGAAGCTCTACGGCTACATAATGCCCGAGAATAGGGCGGCCTACAGGCTGGCCATGAAGTTCGGCGCCCGAGTTGTGAGGCAGTACGAGTCGATGTATAGGATAGAGTTCGACCTACTCGCATAGGCCCCCGGCCTCCTCGACGCTGAGCCTCTTCCTAACGTAGACGTTGTGGGGGTGTATACTCTCCAGGCTCTCAACCTCCACCTCAACCACGGAGTCGGGGCAGCAGCCCCGGGCCAGCCTGGCGAGCCCGCAGAGGGCGTCCCTCGCTATGTCCTCTGCGAGCTTCTGGTTCCTGAAGGCGTATAGTATCAGGCGGGCCTCCTGGTCCCTCTTGAGCAGCGTGAACGCTGGGGCCGAGGGCGCGGAGGCGAGCGCCCTCGCTATGTCTTCTATCCTCACGAACCTCCCCCGCGTGGTCACGGTGCCCCTAACAATGACCCTCTGAGCGTGGCTGGGTGACTCCTCCCTAGGCCTCCCGATCATAGCCGAGATCGTTGATGCCGCGCTGGGGCACACGCTCATGCCCGCGAGCGCCACGGTGACGCTCCAGAGCGTCCCCCCACCCCTCTCCCTCGAGACCGAGACCTCCACGTCCACGGGCTCCACACCCCTCAACTCCCCGCCCGGCACCTCTATGTCGACGTAGTAGGTGGTCCTAGCCCTGACGAGGGCCCTGGAGGCGTAGGGGTGCTTCTCGAGGAGCCTCGACGCGGCCTCGTCTAGGAGCGCCTCTATGCTCGCAGCGCTCCGGAGACCCTCGAGTGCCGTCGCGAGGGCCTCAATGTTCCTGGATAGGTGGGCCCCCCTCCTGGATGGATCCAGGTCTATGAGGGCGTCAACCACGAGGTCGAGGGCCAGGGGGCCCAGAGGGCTCGCTATCGTTGCCCTCAGCCTGACACCCCTGAAGCCCACCTGGTCAAGGGCTATGGGGTGCCTCGGCCTCGCGTCCTGAACCTCCCGAGCCCACCCGCCAGCTCTGAGAGGCTCAGCTCCGCCAGGGCCACCGGGTACTCTATCCCCATCGACTCGAGGACCCTCGGGTGCACCTCCCCCAGCCAAGCTATGACACCCCCATCACTGGGCCTCCTCAGGACAGCCGCCCTACCGGGTATGGCCCACGGGATCCGGGCCTCCTCGGGCTCGAAGGGCTCGCCCAGGATTCTTAGGATGGAGTATAGGGGGCCCTGGATGTCCTCGAAGCTCGCCTCATCCGACATGAAGGCTAGGCCGGCCCTGTGCTCCTCCACTACATCGCCGCCCTCCCTCCAGGCGACCTCCCCTATCTCGAACACCTTAACGGGCTTGGCTGCATGCTGGTTCTCGGCCAGGAATTGGAGGAGGCTGACGGCTATACACGGCCTAACCACGCTGTACTCGGCCTGGACGGGGTTAGCCACAGCCAGCACCCTATCAGCGGCGCCTAGGGCCTCGACGGCCCTGGGGCTCGTGAGGACCAACTGCATGACCTCGGTGAAGCCCAGGCCCACCGCTAGCAGCCTCAGGGTCCTCGAGAGCATCGTGAGGCCGTCGAGTCCCCCCCGGGTCCTGAGCCTTGGGGGCTCGGGTATGAGTGCCTCGTAGCCCATCATCATGGCGGCGTCCTCGACTAGATCGATGGGCGCTAGGACGTC
>JALSQM010000096.1 GCA_026985385.1 Acidilobaceae archaeon
TAGAAGTGGCTGGCATGCACGCCGACGTAGACAACCCCGGGGATCCCCGCAGCGCTTCGCAGGGCCTCGTAGACCCTCCCCACGCTTCCCCAGGTTGCTGACACCTCTATCGTGTCGAAGGCTAGGCCCATGGCTAGGAGCTTCTTGAGGCTCGAGACTACGTTGAACCTCTCCTTAAGCCACCTCTCCGCTGGGGCGCTCCACTCCCTGATCCTGACCCCCAGCAGCCTCTCAGCCGCCTCGATCCTCGCTTCGACTACACTACAGTCCCCCTCGTAGACCCCTATAGCAGTCGCCCCCTCGACCCCCAGAGCCAGCGCAGACTCTACCTCGTCGTATACCCTGAGTAGCTCTGGTGCCAGCCGTCGTTTAACGAGGATCCTCGCGTGGTCTAGGCCTTTGAGGAAACTCCCGCTCCTCCAGGCCACGGGCACCTGGCACTCGGGTAGGGGTAGGGCTTCTAGGTAGGCCCTGGTTATTATGCCGAATAACCCCTCGGAGCCCGTGAAGAACTGTTCCAGCGGGGTTAGAGCGCTCCTCCTCGGGGCGGGTTTGACCCTCAGGAGTCCAAGGCGGGGAACGGCAACGTTGAGACCTTTAACCCTATCCTCGATCCCCCCATAGCCTGTCGAGTACTGGCCCGTACTCCTCGTGGCTATGAGCCCCCCTATCACGGCCTCCGGCAGGCTCTGCGGGTAATGGCGGAGCGTGGCTCCCCTAGAGTTAAGCCACTCCTCCACCCTGACTAAGGGGGTGCCCGCGCCAACATCCACTATCCCGGCGTCTTCATCGTACCACTCCACCCACTCGAGCCTGGAGACGTCCACTACGACCCAGCCCCTCTCAGGCATTGCTCCCCCTAGGACGCCCGAGCCCCCAGCGTAGGGTACGAGCGGTACGCCATGCCTCTCAGCGGCCTCGAGTAGCTCGACAACCTCATCCTCAGAGCCGGGTAGGACGGCCGCCGAGGGGGAGTGCTCCCTCCAGGCCTTGGGGTTTGCGAGGAACCTGTAGACTGCGAGGGGCCAGTAGTCCATCGAGTAGGGGAGAAGCTGCCAGGGCTCCGTGAGCACCCAGCGGTCGCCTACTATTCTAGCAGCCTCCTCTATGAAGCCCTCAACGCTCAAGGATCTCACCCACTGCTACCTCGAGGAATGTGAGCGCGTTAAGGCCAGCCCTCCTAAGGGTGCGGGCGGCCCTAGCGCAGGGGGTGACAATGGTTCTTCCCCTGAATCTCTCGAAGAAGTATAGTGAGACCTCTACAGCGTAGTCCCCCCTGAGGATCCCGAAGGCGCCTCCCCCACCGGTGCATGAGCGGGCGGTCTCCGCCCCCAGCCTGGAGAGGCTCTCAGCCAGCTCCCTGGGTGCCTTGCAGGGTACATGGATCACCGCCCCCTGGGGTAACTGAGCGCTCCCGGATAGGGCCTCGAGGATCCGGGGGCCCGAGAGTAGCTCTAAGCCCTCCCCCTCGAAGGCGGTCCAGGGTATATCCAAGTCCTCGACAAGTACT
Organism: Acidilobaceae archaeon; assembly: GCA_026985385.1. Classification (GTDB taxonomy): domain Archaea; phylum Thermoproteota; class Thermoprotei_A; order Sulfolobales; family Acidilobaceae; genus Calypsonella. The sequence goes on from JALSQM010000096.1 coordinate 1,511, forward strand.
ATGGAGCCCCTCGGGAGCTTAAGGCGTATCGACCCACCGCTCCAGTAGACCCTAGCGGGCTCCTCGGTGTTGAGCCAGTAGACCCTCCACCCCTCAGTGAGCCTTAGGACGCCCTCCCCGGGCCTTAGAGGGGAGGCTATGACCAGCGGGCGCCCAGCCCCCCCGAGCTCTCGGGGTGTCGAGACGAGCTCCCTCCTACCCCCTAGGATCCCGGCAGCCCCCCTCAGGGCGCTGGGTAGGGGGTTAGACTCGGGGCACGCCTTGACACACTCGCCGCATGAGGCGCAGAGTGAGTAGGCTAGAAGCTCGTCTCCATCGCCTGACAGCGCTGCTAGTACACCCCTCGCAATCATGTGCGGAGCCGCCGCCCTGAGCCTTGTGGCTCTATAGACGGGGCATGAGTACTGGCAGACCCCGGGGCAGGCGGCGCAGAGCCTTAGGGTGCCCTCTATCTCCCTGCGAGAGCCCCCTCCGAGGCCCAGCCCTGCTCCCTCCTTGCCGCGGCGCGGCTTTGCCCCATTAATTTCCGTGGTGCTCCGCTACCAGCTCTGCCTAGACGCGGAGCTCGTGCACCCTACCAGGGCCGATGAGAGCTTTAGAGCGCTCCCAGCTATGATCTCTGGATCCACGGCCTTGTTGTAACTGCCGGGGTCTACCCGTACCACTTCAACGTTGGGGTTGAATTGCACGCCGCAGTTGCGGGCTGCAAGCATCGCTGCCCCCAAGGCGCTGGCGCTGCCGGGGGTTCTCGCGAGGTAGATGGGCCTCTCGAGGTAGGTGGCTACGAGTTCTAGGAGCCTCCTCAGCCTAGTTAACCCCCCGGTCACGATTATCGATCGAGGCTCTCCGAGGATCCCGGCCAAGCTCCTCTCCAAGAGGCTGGTTAGGGCGGCTATGCTGTGTGCTAGGCCAGCGGCTAGATCCCCTCTCCCATGGTGCGGGGCGAGCCCCAGTATCCCCGCCAGCCCGCCCCTCAACCTCGGAAGCCTAGAGCCCCACATGAACGGTAACACTAGCGGGGGCCTCCCACTGCTCTCGGCTATGCCCGCATCTATCGCCTCGTAGCTGCCGTTGAGCAGCGAGTTCACGAACCACTCAACAAACTTCCCGAGCCCTGGGAGATAGGCCTCGACCCCGTATATGACTCGGTTCCTCCCTCTGAGTAGTATCAGGGGGAGCAGCCCCTTGCCCGGGGATAGGAGAAGTCTATCGCCGGTGGGGTAGTCCAAGAACAAGCCAGTCCCCATGGCGATCTTCAGGCACCCACTCTCAAGACAGTCAAGGGCGACGCTCGCAGCCTGCTGATCCCCCACAAGGGAGCCCAGCTCTCCACCCCCCTTAAGGGGGAGCGGGTCGAGGCCCTCGTGTGGGAGCAGCCGTGGGATCCTGAGCCTCGGCAGCCTCGCCGCCGCGAAGACTAGGTTTATCGGCTTCAGGGTAGCCGGGTGTATGAGCCCCGTTAGAGCGGCTGTCGACGAGTCCGCAGCATAGCTCCCCGTGAGGTTGTAGGCTATGTAAGCATCAATATTCCAGGCCATGAGGGATCCCTCGGCTAGCCCCCTCGCTAGGCTTGGATCCTCGGCTAGTAGGACTGCCAGCCTCACGGCCATGGATTCAGGTGAGAGGGCCTGGCCTATGCGGGGCAGCCTACTGGCTAAGCGGAGGCCGAGGGGCAGCCTCCCCCAGAGCTTGTAGGGTCTGAGGTCCATCCAGGTTATGATGTTGGTTACGGGGGATCCCTCGCGGCTCCACACCACTAGAGAGCCCCTATACGCCGCTATGCCCACGCACCGCGCGCCCGCCTTCCTAGCCTCGTCTAGCAACCCCTTAACCGAGGAGAGGAGGGCCTTGGGATCCTGCTCCGCCCTGAGCCCGTCGGAGAGGGTCTTATTTGCCCTGGTGCTCCTTAGGACCAGGCTTCCGGCCTCATCGTAGACGTCTAACTCGATCTTTGTAGTGCCCACGTCGATACCCGCTACAACACCCCCTCCGCTCACGAGGGTCCACCGTCGCTTTAATCCAGGGGATACTAGGGGGCTACAAGGTTAGTAGCAAGGGATGCCGCTTTGAGTAAGAGCGTGGCTGTTGTGGGAGCTGGCATAGTGGGGTTGATGGCGGCTTTAGAGGCCTCCAGGGCGGGGGCTAAGGTTGAGGTCTACGATGAGGCCAGACAGCCGGGTAGGGGGGCGAGCGGGCATAACGCTGGTGTGATACACGTGCTACAACCACCCTTCCTGAATAGGAAGGCTAGACTCGCTAGGAGGGCCAATAGGCTCTTCGACGGCCTAGCGGAGGAGGCCGGGTTCAGTCTTAGGAGGCAGCCGGCCCTGCTGGTGTATAGGAATAAAGCGTCGGAGAAGGCGCTTGCCCTAGCCGCGGCCTCCCTCCTCAGGATGCTTGCGTATAAGGTTAAGATAGTGGGGCCCGGGGTCTTCCGGGATCTATGCCCTGACTCCGAGATCAGACCCGGGGGCGCCGTCTACGTTGAGGGGTACGCAACCGTGAACCCCGTGGAGGTCTTGGAGGCGCTGCGCGGCCTACTCGAGAGTCGGGGGGTGGAGTTCCACCTCGGTGTTAGGGTTGACTCACTCCGCGTAGGCCCCCCGGGGGAGGGCGTGGAGATCCGCAGCGAGTTGGGGGAGAGGCGGTACACGGCGGCCGTGGTGGCCGCAGGCCCCGACACCATGCGCCTAGCCCGCTCGGCGGGCCTCCACCCGCCCCGCGTGGGCTTCTACAAGGGCGTCATGGCCGTGGCGAGGCTTAACTGTGACGCAATCGCCGCGGAGATACGGTCGAGTAGGAGGACCAGGAAGACCAAGGGGGGAGGGGTGATCCCCTGGCCCGATGGACGGGTGATACTGGGCCCCACATTCGCGAGGGTAAGCGATCCCTGGGATACGAGCTTCACGCGGGAGGAGCTAGTAGAGGCTGCAGAGGCCTACAGGGGGATCCTGGGCTTTACACCCGAGGTCAGGGAGGGCCTCGCGGGCACCCGAGTAAAGAACGAGGAGAAGGACGACTTCTACACCGCCAGGAGGGGGAGAGCTGTATTTCTCGGCGCAATAGATAGCCCGGGCTTCACCGCGTCACCCCTCTTAGCTAGGTGGGCCGTCACTACCGCGCTGGGTGACCTCTAGCATTGAAGGAGCCTGCTGGGCGCTGGCTGGGATCGCTGATACTCGCATTAAGCCTATCAGCGGTGATCCTTGCCTGGATAATCATAGGAGCGTCGTGGTACCTAAACTCCTCGTGGTTCGTCTTTACTAGGAACGCTTTCAGCGACCTCGGCGGCCCCAGGAGCTGTTGCCCCCAGCTATACAACTACGGGTTGATGGCGGTGGGCGCTCTAATAGTGGCGGCTGGAATCGCCATGGGGAGGGCCTCGCAGAGCCTACTCGAGGCCTGGGGCTCAGCCTACTTAGCTCTTGCAGGCGTCTTCCTCGGCCTTATAGGCTACTACTACGAGGGCACGAGGCCGCACGTCTTCGTGTCGACCTGGTTCTTCATACAGATGGACGTCGCCCTAGCCCTGCTCAGCGCTGGACTGGCCCGGCGTGGGAGTAGCCTAGCAAGGCTATCCCTCATAGTCGCACTCGAGGCTTTCCCCGTTGCAGCACTCATAGGCGTGCTCGTCGGCTGGCCCAGCGCCGCCACCCTCGAGGCCTATGGCGTGGTCCTCATCGACTTCATGGTTCTAGTGGTCTCGTACGAGTACTACAGGCAATACCGCATGGAGAGGGCTGCCTAGGGTTTCGCGTTGACACAATCTGGCCACGGTGCTGACGTGTTTCTCTCTATAACTGATATCTTATAGGTTGGGTGTACCTCCACCCACATGCCGTGATCCGTGTCTACCACAAGCACCCCCGTGACTCGCACTGTATCCCCAGGGCAGACACCTCCGCCTATGGGGTCTAGGACCTCGCGCTGATCGTGTGGAACCACCTCTACGTGCAGCCTACCCTTTCTCAGCAGGTAGTTCCCTAGAGCTAGGGGCGTTGAGGATCCTATCACCTTTATGTCGAAGCAATAGTCCCCGTCATCCTCTATCTTCGGCGCTCCCTCCACTACCCCCGTCACGTTAACGCAGCCCTCCACTATTCTGAGCCTCGGGGGATCGTGCGTGTATTCGAACACGTTACTCGTCGCGGGGCATGCACCCCCCTGAGTCTGGGCCCAGCGGCTCTTACCCCAGCTTGAGGGCTTGAAGGGGTATAGCGCGACCCTAGCGTTTAACGCGAGCGCCTGCCCGCCTAGGGCTAGGCCCAAGAGTGACACTACGAGGGCTGCAGCTATCACGCCCCCGCGGAGCCGTGGGAGGCCCACTCTGGAGGCCCATGCTAGGAGTATCGCCGACGCCGCGCCCGCACCTACTGCTTGTGGTGAGAGGAAGGCATAGGCTCCAAGGTAGTAGGCCAGTAGCCCTGCTAGAGATGCTAGGAGACCCGCGATGCCCTCGGCCGCCCCCTCCCTGCCTCGCCTTCCCAGGGATTCCGTGTACTTGTACGCGTAGTAGGCGAATGGGGCGAGCAGGATCTCGTATATGTCTAGGCCGACGTGTATCCCGTCGTTACCGTAGTAGAGTATGGCTGTTGAGAGGGCCACCAGCTGATCCAGCGAGACCAGCAGGAGCGCTGCGGTGAGCGCTCCAAGCCTCTCCCTCAAGCGGGCGGCAGCGTATACGATGGGGGTCCTCATTAGGAGGCTCGCGAGGAACACTATCTTGAAGGCAGCCCTCGACCCCATGGCTATGGCGAAAGCTATAGAGTGCGCGGCCAGGAACAAGAGCGCCGCCGTGGCGGGTGGGAAGGCTAGGGCGGCATAGTAGGCGGCTGCATATACGAGGCCATAACCCGTCAGGATCCCCGGCGCGTTAACCATCATGGATATACCTATAGCGGAGAGGGTTACGTAGAGTAAAGCTCTAACCTTCATGGGGACGCCCACCACTCGCTCTCAGCCTATGAGCCTCTCGATAACGCATAGTGTGGTCTCCACTATATCCCTGAGGCTCGCGTGGATCGGCATGCCCAAGCGCATTGCAAGGCTGGAGTGGGGTGGCACGTGGAGGAACGCCGCGGGCCTCCCCTTCTCCTGGGCCCAGCTGTATATGAGGTAGGCAAGCGTGTTACAGAGGTACGTGCCTATACTCACGCCAACCTGTAGGGGCAGTAGCCTCTCCTCGTTGCAGTGCTTGTAGATGGCTTCGATGGGAGCTGGAGCAGCTACGGCTAAGGGGCCGCCCCCAACTATCTCTCTAAGCCTATACCTCCTCCCGTCGACGTCGGGGGTGCTAGAGTGTAGGATGTTGACGGCGGCCAGCTCTAGTGTTACCTTAGTGGCCCTGGGGTTTAAGCCCAACCCTACAACGGCCCTCGGGTCTAGCTCCTCAAGCAACCTGGGCACCTTGGAGAGAACCTCGCCAGCCGAGACTCTGAGAGCCTCGCCGTGGATGGAGCACCCCCCAAGCCTTGCTCCGTCGAGTAGCTCGGCCACCTCAGCAGCTGGGTTGTGGGTGTAGGGTCCGAACCATGAATAGCCGAGTACGAGGATCCTGCAAGGCCCCTCCAAGGGCTCCTCAGCCTCCTATGCCGGCGAGCCTCTTAGCACCCTCGATGAGCTTGGGTAGCTCGTTCTTCACAGTCCTCCTCAGGGCCACCCACTGGGTAGCAGGGGGGCCTCCCCCCTGAATGAGGCCTACTAGGTGCGGCCCAGATGTCCATAGCTGCAGGAGCCTCATTGCCCTCAGCCTCTCCTCGGCAGTGTAGGCCTCGTTTGCCTTAAGCGCCTCCGCGACCTTGTCCCCGACACCATCGATCTTGAGATCTTTGAGGGAGGGGGCATTAACGACGATCCCTCCCCCGATCTCCGCGGCGGAGACTATGGCCTCTTTGAGGTGGTTCACGGCCTCGAGCTTAGCTACATTCGCGAGCGTATAGTCCGGGATGAAGGCCCCACTGGGGTGCCTCCAACCCCGTATGGCTGCAGCCAGGCCCGGCGCATAGGCGGCCTCCCCATGGAACTTTATCTCGGCAAGCTTCTCTTGGATATACCTAGCCGATAGGACTCCATTCGCGTCGGCTGCTAGCGCTGCAGCTCCGAGTATCACGTCTACGAAGCCGGCCTTACAGCCCGCCCCAGCCGCTCTATGGTGTGCAATGAAGTATTCGACTATCTTGGAGGCGTACTCGTACTCGCCGGCTAGGAACACCCTCTCGCGCGGCACGAATACTTCGTCGAATATTATTAGGTAGGTATTCCTGTGACCGTAGGGGCTCGGGTAGTCGGCGTCAACCCCCAGATCCCTCGAGACCCTCTTGAAGGAGTCGAAGGGGTTCCAGGAGGAGACGAAATACAAACCCTTAGTGTCGGGTGTTACCGCGAAAGCAACGGCATACTCCCTCTCGTCGGGCCCCATAGCTCTAGTGGGGACTACGAGGATCTCGTCAGCGAGAGCCGCGCCGCTTATATGCATCTTAGCCCCCTTAACGATTATTCCATCCCTCCTCTCCTCGACTATGTGGACGTAGGTAAGCGGCCTCCCTCTCTGCTCTCCAGGTCTCTTCGACCTATCACCCTTAACATCTGTCATAGCAGTCGCAACAACCAAGTCGTTAGCTTGGAGGTACTTGAGGTACTCTGTGAACCTCTTGTGATAGTCTGTTCCCAGCTTCTCGTCGACCTCGTATGTAGCAGCGTAGAGAGCATTTATGCCGTCGTGGCCCGTGCATCTGTAGTTGCAGTTGCCCACGTACGCGTTAACGATCCTCTGAGACTCCACCCTCTTGACTAGGTCATCGGCGCTCCTCTCGACGTGTAAGAACCTGCTTACCTCATCTCCACTGAGGCCCTTAGCGGTCAGGATGCCCCTATACTCCTCCCTCAGAGTGAGCTCGTAGACCTTACTTATCGTCTCTATTACCGGCCTCGTGACGGGGTGCTCGAGCGGGTTCTCTACGCGCTCGCCCGCGACGTATAGCTCCACTCTCCTAGAGGAGACCCTCTTCAGGTAATCCTCAGGCCTGCCTAGAGCCAATGCCTACACCCACCCCTCCGCTTACCGGAGGATGGGATCCCCACTATATTACCGGGGATTTACAGAGTTACGAAGCGCGGGGCCGACCCCAGCCCTCCTTAAAAACCCTCTTCGAGCACTGGGTGGGCGGGCTTCCGTGCCTCTAATAGTGGCGTTCGACGAGCCCGTCGAAGCCGAGCTAGCCGCCAGGCTGTGCGGCATAGTGGATGGCATTAAGGTTGGCCTGCCCGCCGTTATCAGGGGAGGCTTGGAGTGGGCTAGAGAGGTCTCCCGAGCAGCGGGCTCCTGCGAGGGCCTGCGTATACTGGACCTCAAACTAGCCGATATAGGGCACGTTATGCGCCTCTCCGTGGAGCCGTTTATAGGATACTACGACGGCTTTATAGCTCACTCCTTCGTCGGAGGAGAGGGCTCGCTAGACGAGTTAAAGAGCTACCTCGACCACCACGGGGCTAGGCTTGTACTGGTCGCTTCGATGAGCCACCCGGGTTCGAGGGACGTCTATGACAGAGCCCTAGATTTCATTATGGAGGTTATAGAGAGGGTTGACCCCTGGGGCATAGTAGCCCCCGCCACGAGGCCCTCAATAATAGGGAGGCTGAGGGCCCGCTTCGCCTCCAAGAAGATACTCTCCCCGGGTGTGGGGGCCCAAGGCGCAAGACCCGGCTACGCGCTGAGGGCAGGCGCTGACTACGAGATAGTGGGGAGGGCGATTACCGGGGCAAGCGATCCCTTGGCCGCTGCTAAGTCGATCATAGAGGCCCAGGAGGAGGTGGTGAGGGGTGGAGTCGAGGAGGATGGCTGAACTGATAGTGGAGGCTGGCGCCGTTAGGCTGGGGAGGTTCATCCTCTCCAGTGGGGGTGTGAGCTCGGTCTACATAGACCTGAGGATACTACCCATGAAGCCGGGTATATTCAGAGAGGCGGTGAGGCTGTTCTCCTCCAGAGTCCGCGAGCTTATGGACAGCATGGGTGCTGACGCCGTCGTGGGGGTCGCGACTGGGGGGATACCCTGGGCTATAGGGGCGGCGCTCTCGCTGGGGATC
>JALSQM010000097.1 GCA_026985385.1 Acidilobaceae archaeon
CTGCTCGCGGCCGGCGATTACAGGGAGGCCCTCTACAGGGCGTGCCTAGAGCAGGAGCACGTACTCGAGGCCCCGGTTAGCGTGGTCTTAACCGTCGTCTACTCCAGGACAACCTCCTACTACGGTGTGAGGGGTTATAGGTACGTGCTACTCGACGCCGGATTCGCGGGCGAGAACCTCTACCTCGCAGCGGAGGCCCTAGGCCTTGCCACGGTTGCCGTGGGGGCCTTCTACGACTGGGACGTCTGCGGGATCCTCGGGATAGACTGCAGGTGGGAGTTCCCGCTCCTGGTATTCCCCGTTGGCCGGCGCCGGGGCTAGCCTCCCCCGGGGCCTGGGTGCTTGTAGAGCTCTGCCCCCGTGTAGGCTTCGAGTATGTAGACCTCCCTGAACCCCTCCCTCTTCAGGGACTCCTCGATCTCCCTGAATATCTTGTTCCAGAGTGTTTCGCTTATGAATTTACAGAAGCTGCAGCCCGGGTTCCTACCGTAGTAGTCTATGTAGACAGCCACCCTCGACCCGTCCATCGAGACTCTAACCCTGGTAACGACCCCGCTAGACACTATGTCGACGTCGTAGCCGGGGACTATAACGCCTGAAAGGGCCCTAACAGCGGCGTCGACCCTCGCCTTGATGAAGGGGCTCTCTAGGACCCTCCGAGCAGAGGCCTGGGCTGGGCTAGAGAGCCCCGAGATCCTCGCGACGAACCTCCTAATAATGCCCGGCAATAGAGCCGCCCTCCAGCCCACCACGCGGTCTCGTGTTCATAGTAAGTTTGCACTCGAAACCCCTTAATAAGGCGCCTCCTAGGCCGGGGGCTCGAGGCTGGGCGTCTATATAAGTATAATATAAACCCCCTCTGATACACATCACCTGGTGTGCCGGTATGCCCACGTTCGTCGTGTTCTCGAAGCTCACCGATAAGGGGGCGCAGACTGTCTTCGAGAGGCCTGAGAGGGTCAGGGAGGTGAATAGGGAGCTGGAGGAGATGGGTGTGAGGGTCGTGGAGCAGTACGTCATGCTGGGCGAGTGGGACTTCCTAAACATAGTTGAGGCCCCCGACGAGCCCACGCTACTGGCGGCCCTCACCAACCTCAACATGAGGGGGACCATAAGGACCGCGACCTACAGGATCGTCCCGGTAGACGAGTACCTAGAATACATCAAGAAGAAGAGGGGCTAGCGCCCCCGGCGTCTATACTGGTCTAGTCACCCCGCCCCCGGGGTTAGTATGCGCACTTGCACCCGCGTATCTCCCTCGAAGGTTTTTCGGGTTCTAGGGTGTTACTGGGCTTGGATAGTGGAGGTGGGAGGGCCCCCTGGCCCTACGATGAGAAGCCCCTGATAGTGTTCTGGGAGACTACGAAGGCGTGCCTCTTGAAGTGTAAGCACTGCAGGGCCGAGGCTATACTGAAGGCCCTCCCAGGCGAGCTCACGACGGAGGAGGGCTACAGGCTCATAGACGAGATCAGGGCCTTCGGCAGGCCATACCCCCTCCTCGTGCTGACGGGCGGCGACCCCCTCATGAGGAGCGATTTCTGGGACCTGCTAGACTACGCTGTCAGGGGGGGCCTCCGAGTCGCTGTTGCCCCCGCGGTCACACCCCTCCTAACCAGGGAGACAGCCGCCAGGATGGCTAGGGCCGGGGTCTCAGCTGTGAGCCTCAGCCTCGACAGCCCCTACCCCGAGGTGCATGACTCGATCAGGGGTGTGGAGGGGACTTGGAAGAGGACAGTTGAGGCCATACGCTGGTTCATGGATGAGGGTGTAAGGGTTCAGGTGAACACCGTGGTGATGAGGGACACTGTCGAGGGTCTCCCCGACATGGTCAAGCTACTCCTAGACCTTGGGGTTAAGACATGGGAGGTCTTCTACCTAGTCCCCACGGGCAGGGCCGGGTTCGAGCTAGACCTCACGCCCAGCGAGTGGGAGGATGTGAGCCACTTCCTCTACGAGGCGAGCAAGTACGGGCTAATGATCAGGACTACCGAGGGGCCCATGTTCAGGAGGGTGGCCATTATCAGGAGGTTCCTGGAGTCCAGGGGCGCGGTCAGCCTCCTCAAGGGCGAGACGGGCCCCCTATATGAGAGGCTCGTGGGGAGGCTCAGGAGGATCCTAGGCCCGCCCCGCGGGCCCCCGCTGGCCCACACTGTGGGTACCAGGGATGGGAGGGGCATAGTGTTCGTGGACTATAAGGGCAACGTGTACCCCAGCGGGTTCCTACCCGTGCCAGCCGGCAATGTCAGGGTTAAGAGTCTAGTCGAGATATACAGGTCGAGCACGCTCTTCACAATGCTCAGGAGGGGCGGCGCCCTCGAGGGGAGGTGCGGCAAGTGCGAGTTCCGGGAGATATGCGGTGGCAGCAGGGCCAGGGCGTTCGCCTACTACAAGCGCGTCACAGCCGAGGATCCCGCGTGCCCCTACAGGCCCGGCCGCTACACTGAGATCCTCTCAAGGATAGGAGCCAGCGTCGAGGAGGCCATACGGGAGGCCGCGGCCAGCTCGAGGCCCCTCCACGCCTCGGCCGGGAGGTGAGCAGGCCATGCAGGCCCTCCTCAGGAGCGTTGAGAGGAGGCTCCTAATGGCCCTCCAGTACGACTTCGACCCCGAGGATCCCGACCCCTACGCTACCGCCGCCTCCGAGGCGGGCATCGGGGAGGGCGAGGCCGTCAGGCTCCTGAGGGATCTAGCGGTTCGAGGCATACTGAAGAGGGTCGGGTACTACCTGAACTACAGGTCCCACGGAAGGGTGGCGGCGCTCGTGGCGTACGCCACCAGGGGTAGGGCTAGGCTCGTGGCGGAGGTCTACCGGGGGGACCCCGAGACTACCCATGTATACCTGAGGGATCACCCGGTCTACGATCTGTGGGTCGTGGTTAAGAGGCGTAGCCGGGAGGAGCTGGAGGCCCACGTGAGGGGTGTGGCGGAGGAGTTCGGGGTCGACTACGTAATACTCTACAGTAGGAGGACGTACAAGCTGAGCGTCAAGTACGACCTAGAGAGGGGCATATCAAGGAGCGGCAGGTACGCCGAGGTGCACCCGGACCCCCCGAGGCCCGAGGAGCTGGGGATCCCCCTGGGGCTCGCCAGGAGCCTCAGGAGCCTCCCCCTAGTAGAGAGGCCATACAAGGCCATAGCAGCTAAGCACGGGCTCGCAGAGGACGAGGTCATAGACGCAGCCGTGAAGCTCCTTAGGGCCGGGGTTCTAGGGGATCCCGGCGCCGCCCTAGACGGGTGGAGGATAGGGTTCAGGGACAACGCCATGGTGGTCATGGAGCCCGGCACCGACTACGGGAGCCTATGCAGCTGCGTCACCAGGCTACCATTCACGACCCACGTGGTCGAGAGGGAGCCAGTACCCCCGGGGGCGTGGAGGCAGAACTGCTACTTCATGGTGCACGGCGTCTCGAGGGGTGTAGTGGACTCGGCTATACTGGAGGCCTCGGAGACCTGCAGGCCGAGGAGCCTCAGGCCCATCAGGAGCCTGGCAGACCTCAAGCCAGGCGTGACCAGGTAGGGGGGTGGGGATCCTTGATACCGGTGAGCGTCATGGCGGTGGGCTCCGCCACCGTCTCAGCGGAGATCAAGGGCCGCTATGGCAGGGGGAGGCCGAGCAGGTTCACGAGCGTTATGAGGCCCGTCGTGTTCTGGAACATAACGTACAAGTGCAACCTGAGGTGCAAGCACTGCTATATAAACGCTGGCCCCGACGTTAGGCTCCCCGAGCTCGGCGAGGAGGACGTGGTTAGGGTGGCCGACCAGATAGCCTCCCACGGGATCCCCCTGGTAGTCTTCACGGGGGGCGAGCCCCTGGTCTCCGGCAAGTTCTGGCTCGCGGCCGAGAGGCTCTCCGGCCGGGGGAGGCCCAAGCTCAGCCTGAGCACTAACGGCACACTCATAGACGGGGAGGTCGCTGGCAGGCTCAAGAGGCTGGGCTTCGCCTACGTGGGGGTCAGCCTCGACAGCCTAGACCCCAGGAGGCACGACGAGTTCCGGGGCGTCCCCGGGGCCTGGGAGGCCGCTGTCAGGGGCATGAGGGCGAGCGTCGAAGCCGGGATACCCACGGGGCTCAGGTTCACGCTCACGAAGTGGAACGTCAAGGAGGCGCCTGCCGTGGTTGACTTCGCCGCGAAGCTGGGGCTGAGGAGGGTCAGCATATACCTCCTAGACACCGTCGGTAGGGGCTCCGAGATAGCGGGCGACCTACCCACGAGGGAGCAGTTGGAGGGTTTCCTAGACGACATGGTGGCCAAGGCCCGGGAGTACGCTGGCACGCTCGAGATACTACTAGTCAGGATGAACTGGGCCGGGGTCTACCTAGCAGACAAGCTCGCCAAGAGCCGCGAGGAGTTCCTAGACCTCCTAAGGCTCGTCGACGCCCAGGGGGACTGCGGGAGGAAGACGGTCAGCATATACCCCGACGGCACGGTGAGGCCCTGCCAGTTCATAGACTACATCGTGATAGGAGACCTACGCCGCCAGAGCCTAGCGGAGATACTAACGCCGGACAACCCGAGGCTGAGGCCGTTCCTAGAGGTTCACAGGCACCTCAGGGGGCCGAGGTGCTCTAAGTGCCCCTTCAAGAGGGTCTGCGGTGGGGGGAGCAGGAACAGGGCCCTAACGGCTACGGGCGACTTCTGGGGCGACGACCCCACATGCATAGTAGACCCGGAGAAGGTAGCCAGGCGCTGGAGCGTGACGGAGGACGACGTGGAGAAGGCCCTAGGCCTCAGGGGTCCAAGCCACGCTTAGAGGCCTCCCCCAGGAGGCGGGCCGCCAGTACTGCGAGCCTGCGGTACTCCCTCTCCTCGAGGATCCCCCTGACAAGCTCCATGTTAACCTCGGTGTAGGCGTGTACAACTACGTTCCTAAAGCCGATAACCCTCCTGATGAAGAGGTATTCGTCACCCCCTATGATGCCCTCCTCTCTAAGGATCCTCGCCGCCTCCCCCGGGGACTCGGGGGCGTAGCCGAGGCCCGCGGCCATCCTGAGGAGCATGCCTAGGAGTGCTTGAGCCTGCAGCTGGAGGGCGTGGAGTACTGCTAGTTCCTCAACCCAGCTCCTCACCCCCCTCTCCGAGAGGGCGTCTAGTTTCGAGGTCATCTCCGCCACTATGCTCTCGAGCCTCGAGAGCACGCCCACTACCCCCACCTCCTCCTGGCGGCCCTCGCGGCTTCCTCCACTACCCCAAGCTTCCTCCTCGATAGCTCGTAGTCGTTGCACACCTCAACCCTCACGAGGAGCCACTCCCTAGCGGCTCCCGGCCGGGCCTCGTAGACTGGGATACCGCTCCTCCAGGCCTCCCTGAGCAGCGCGCAGGGAGCCTCTCGGGCCTCGGTGACATCTACTTGATCCGGGTCTACCCCGAGGGAGTCCGCTACCTTGACTGAAAGCTCTAGGACGGCCTCGCCCCCCACGCTGGCCCGGTGTATGAGCAGGTCCACGTCGCGGCCCACCCCACGCTTGGCGAGGCTGCCGTGGAGGACTACCCACTCCACGCCCAGGCCCCGCCAGTCTATGGACCTGAGCCCCCCCAGGACCCTGTCGAGGCTGAGCATTCTAGCCACTACCTCCCACCCTTAGCATCCCTCCCTGCGGGGTCTAAGGCGGTCTTTACCCCCGCGAGCCTCCACCAGCGGGGTCAAGGGCCTGCGTGGGGGGTGGCCGCTTAGTGTGGATGCCGCTCTACATAGACGTTAGTGGCATGCGCGTCCTCGTAGCCGGGGGTGGACGGGTCGGTGAGGGCAGGGCTCTAGCATTCGCCAGGGCGGGTGCCAGGGTGAGGGTTGCAGCCCTAGAGTTCACAGGGGGCCTGCTGGAGGCTGGGCGTAGGGGGCTCGTGGAGCTGGTGAGGGTTGATCTCCGGGATCCCGGGGAGAGGAGGAGGCTCATCGAGTGGTCCAACCTAGTAGTGGTGGCCGTGGGGGATCCCCGGCTGGCCTCCGAGATAGCGGGGGAGGCTAGGGGGCTGGGGAGGCTGGTCAACAACGCCGTGAAGGCGTCTGAGGGGAACGTGGTAGTCCCCTTCAGGGGCTCAACGAGCTACGGCCTCCACGTGGCGGTCACGAGCCTCGGTAGGGCCGGGGTCGCGGCGAGGGAGTCCCTCGAGGCCGCCCTGGCGCTGTTGGAGGACTGCTTCTACAAGACTCTCTACGAGTCGATGGCCCGGCTCAAGGAGTGGCTTAAATCCAACGTGGCGAGCGCCGAGGCCAGGATGCACGGCTACTTCGCAGCGGCTTCAAGCGAGCAGTACAGGGAGGCCGTCGCCGACTGCGACCCCGAGAGGGCTTACAGGGAGGCGCTAACCGCGGCTAGGAGGGCCATCGAGTCCCTGGGGGCTGCTAGGCCTTAACCGCCAGCAGGCCCTGGGCCCAGAGTGTTATCTCCTCGAGTGCGACCCCGTCCTCCAGTATATACCTGCCGGTTACCCTCCACCCCATCCCCTCGAGTATGCGGGGCAGCCTCCCGGGGAGCAGGGATGCGACGGCCGCGCAGTCCCCGGGGGCCGGCTTGGGGAGCCTCGAGTCCGGGTGGTAGGGTATGAGGCCCACCGGCACCTCCGAGAGCTTCGAGGCTACATAGGCGGCCCTAGCCATGTCGACCGCCTGCAGGTCAACGTACCTCTTAGCCCTCCAGAAGGCTATCATGCCGCGCTGGCAGCCGGCCCTCCTGAAGGATCTAGCGGCATAGCCGCCTACGATGCCGTGGGGTATGGGGCCCACCACCCTGCAGCCCCTCAGCCCGGCGAGGTACCGTAGCTCCTCCAGGTGGCCGCCCCTCGCGGGTAGGAGTGCTACTATAACGTCGCCCCTACTGCAGACCCTCGGGGCCGCCTCGAGCTCCGCGGCGAAGGCCCCGGAGTCCAGCCTCTCGGCTATCGCCTCCACGAGCTTCCTAGACCACGGCTCGGGGGATCTATGGTACGCCAAGATCATCCTGGGCAAAACGCATCACCGCCCGGGGGCGAGCGCGGGTTCAATATCGTAGACCTCAAGGCAAACTATCCCACCCCAGCCTCTAAAAGGCCTACTCAATACCCCCACCTCAAGGGGCTTACGAGGCCTAATCGGCAACCCCTGCTAGCGAGAAGTATTTACACGTAAGTATCCGGGGTGTCCGTCTATTTGAACAGATGTACTCTCCCGGAAATCCCCTAGGAGCCCCCCTCCTCCAGGGGTTCGAGTATTGGAGGCCCGGGCACCCAGGGATCCTCTGGAGGGCCTAGTGGCGGTATACGCCTCCCACAAGGAGGCGGGTCTAGAGGCCATAGGCGAGCTCTCGAAGCTGGGGAGGCTGGTGGAGGGCATCGCCAAGCGGGCTAGGGGCTACGTGATCCTCTCTACATGTAACAGGTTCGAGGTCTACATGGACAGCCCCCCGCCGGATGTTGTGGAGGAGATAATCTCCCTCTACAGGGACTTAGGCGTTGAGCCCCGGGTGGCGCGGGGGCTGGAGGCGGCTAGGAGGATACTTAGGATAGCATCGGGCCTCGAGAGCAGGATCCTGGGTGAGGAGGAGATACTGGGCCAGGTGAGGGATGCCTGGGTCAGGGCTCGGGCGCTCGGGGCTACCACACCCCTCCTAGACGCCGTGTTCCACCAGGCCATAGTCACCGGCAGGAAGGTTAGGAGGGAGACCGGCATATCGAGGGGGAGCGCGGGCTACCCCTCGGCCGCCGTGGCGCTCGCGGCCTCAAAGCTCGGGGGCCTCGACGGCGCTAGGGTAGCAGTGGTGGGCGCGGGCAAGGCCGGCCTCTCCGCCCTCCGGAGCCTATGCTCGAACCACGCTCCACGGGAGGTTCTAGTCTTCACCAGGGATCCCGCCAGGGCCGCCCCGGAGGCGGAGAAGGCCTGCCCGGGTGCCAGGGTGCTCCCCCGCTCCAGGATAGCTGGTCACGCGCCCTTCGACGCCGTCATAGTAGCGGTGGATGACCCCGAAGGCCTCGAGGATCTCCCGAGGCTCGCCCGCGTCGTGGTGGACCTAAGCCTGCCCCCGGCGCTGAGGGGCCCGAACGTCTATGGCATGAGGGATCTAGAATCCATAGTGGAGAGGGTGGTGTCGGAGAGGCTCAAGTGGCTCCCGAGGGCCGAGGAGATAGTGGAGGAGGACCTCTCGAGGCTCGCATCGAGGCTCCGCTCCAGGCCTGCTGGGAGGGTGATAGCCGCTATCCTGGGCTACGCATCCGCCCTAGCGGAGGAGGAGGCCTCCAAGGCCCGGGGGTGCCCGGGTGCCCGGGGCCTCCTCGAGTCATACGCTAAGAAGCTCCTCCACCCGCTTATAGTGGCGGTGCGCGAGGCCTCCTCCCGAGGCCTCGACCTAGATGGCCTCTTATCCATGATTGAGGAGCTCTACTCCGCTAGGCTGGAGGGTGTGACCCATGAGTAGGGTTGAAGCCCACGCGGGAGCCCGGCTCGGGGGCGTCCTGCCCCCCTACCCCAGGGCGAGGCCTAGGAGGTTGAGGCTACTCAAGCCCCTGAGGGACTTGGTGTCCGAGACGATCCTAGACCCAGGCCACTTCATGCTACCGATCTTCGTCTCCGAGAGGCACTCTAAGCCCGAGCCCCTGGGCTCCATACCGGGCAACTACTACCCCCCCGAGTCTGGGGATCTGGTAGACCTCGTATCCAAGGCGTTGGACTTTGGTGTTAAGTCATTCCTACTCTTCGGCTACCCATCCAGGAAGGATGAGCGGGCCTCGAGGGCCTACGCCAGCGATGGGCCCGTGCAGAAGGCCCTCCGCCACCTGCGCCGCGAGCTGGGCTACGAGCCCGTCCTGGCGACTGACGTGTGTATATGCAACTACCACAGCGAGGGCCACTGCGGCCTCCCGGGCAACTGCAGGTTTGGGAGGTGCGTTGCCAACGATGAGACGCTCGAGGTCTACGCTAGGATAGCTGTTAGCCACGCGGAGGCCGGCGCGGACATAGTAGCCCCCAGCGGTATGATGGACGGCCAGGTGGCCGCGATAAGGGAGGCCCTGGACAGGGAGGGGTACTGGGACGTCGCGATAATGGCTTACTCCGCCAAGTACGCCAGCAGCTTCTACGGCCCCTTCAGGGGGATCCTCGACTCCGCCCCACGCTGGGGGGATAGGAGGAGCTACCAGATGGATCCCAGGAACGCCTGGGAGGCCGTCAAGGAGGTGGCCCTAGACATAGGGGAGGGAGCCGACATAGTAATGGTGAAGCCGGCCCTCGCATATCTCGACGTCATCAGGCTAGTCAAGGAGAGCTTCCCCTGGATACCGCTAGCAGCCTACAACGTCAGCGGGGAGGCGGCACTCGTGGAGCTCGCAGCCAGGGAGGGCCTAGCCGAGAAGGCTGCGCTCCTCCTCGAGGTGCTAACAGCGATTAGGAGGGCTGGAGCCGACATAATCATAACTTATCACGCCCTGGAAGCAGCGCAGCTCCTCAAGGAGGGCCGCATACCCTTCTAGGGGGGTGTTAGGCTTGGGACTCGAAGGCCTGGCGGAGAGGGCTGAGAGGGTGCTAGTCGTGGG